>CAXPEK010000148.1:0-5623 GCA_964216065.1 Candidatus Actinomarina sp. | reverse complement strand
AATATTGAACAGCTTTAGTAAATGCTTCACCTTTAGGAGCCAAATTTCTGCCCTTTAAGTAAGCAAAAGTAGTTTCATCTGGCGCAATTAATCCTGCTCTCGCCCCCGCTTCTATTGACATATTACATATAGTCATTCTTTCTTCTTGGGATAAAGACATTATTGCTTCTCCACAAAACTCAATAACATAACCTGTACCACCAGCCGTACCTAGTTTTTTTATAATAGCCAATATAATATCTTTGGCAGTTAAATAACTAGCCTTAGAACCCGTGATTTCTACTTTGAGGTTTTTTGATTTTTTTTGCCTTAAAGTTTGCGTGGCTAGCACATGCTCAACTTCTGAAGTGCCAATACCAAAAGCTAAAGCACCAAAAGCACCATGCGTAGAAGTATGAGAATCACCACAAACTAAAGTGGTACCAGGTAAAGTAAAACCTTGCTCAGGACCAATAACATGTACTATACCCTGCCTTTTATCGTTAAGAGAGTAATATTCCAAGCCAAATTCAGCACAGTTTTTTTCTAATGTATCTACTTGAAGCTTTGAAGTTTCGTCTTTAATGCCAGAGATTCTATTTTCAGTAGGAACATTATGGTCAGCTACCGCTAAAATAGTTTCTGGTCTTTTTATCTTACGCTTATTAATTCTAAGCCCCTCAAAAGCTTGTGGGCTAGTAACTTCATGTACTAGATGCTTGTCAATATATATTAGAGAGCCATTTTCATTATCTTCAATTAGATGACTTTCCCAAATTTTTTCATATAAAGTTTTTCCCATTTTAACTTAAATAAAATTAACAAATATTAAATCACTAAATTTATTATAATAAGCTAAAAAATTAGCTAAAAACTATTTTAGCTAGCTAATCTTGTTGCGTTGCCTCAGCTTTTTTAACTACTGTCTGCTTTGCCGAGGTTTCTTTTGCTTTTACAGAAGACTTTTTAAGAAAATCTTTCTTTTCTTGTATTCTAGCTGCTTTACCTCGTAGATTTCTCATATAATATAATTTAGCTCTTCTTACTAAACCTTTTTTTACAACTTCAATAGAGGCTATTTTTGGTGAATATAAAGGAAATTTTCGCTCCACACCCTCTCCATTAGAAATTTTTCTTACAGTGAAAGTGGAATTAATCGAATCACTCGATCTTGCAATACATAAACCCTGAAAATATTGCAATCTTTCAGTTTTACCCTCAATAATTTTTACCCCTATATTTAGCGTGTCACCAGGACGAAAATCAGGGATATTTTTGTTTAATTCTGCAATTTGCTGCTGTTCAAATTCTTTAATTGCATTCATTTTTATTACCTTTTTTATCTTTATATAATTGCCATAAATCTGACCTTCTTTGCTGAGTAGTAACTTTACTCTCATTTAACCGCCACAAATTAATTTGTTGGTGGTTACCCGAGCGCAAAATAGCAGGCACTTCCAAGCCTCGCCAAATTGCCGGCCTAGTATAGTGAGGATATTCTAATAAATTTTCATACTCACTATTTGGGGCAAAGCTTTCTTCAATTAAGGAGTTACTATTGCCCAGCACATTTGGTAAGGTTCTGACCACTGCATCAATGAATATTTGTGCAGCTAGCTCACCACCAGAAATGACAATATCACCAATTGAAAATTCTGCAATATTATACGCTTCTATGATACGCTGGTCAATGCCTTCAAATCTACCGCAAACAAACAACATACTGGTATTTTTTGCAAATTCAACTATTTTTTTTTGGTTTAGCAACTCACCCCTAGGGCTTGGATAAAAGATCTGATAATCATCTGGTTGATTATTGGTAATCTCATCAATAGCATTAGCTAAAATATCTGGCCTAAATACCATGCCAGAGCCACCACCATAAGGCTCATCATCGACTCTCTGACTATCTTTGCTGTAAGACCTTAAGTTAAAAACCTCCAAGGACCAAATTTTTTTCTTTAAGGCCTCACCTAATATCGAAACACCTAATTGGCCAGGAAATAAGTCAGGAAATAAAGTAATAATTTTAATTTTTAACATATGCTAGACTATTTCAGGTTTTCTAAAAGTTAATTCCTGCTGCTTGGAATCAAATTGAGGAAATATTTCTTTAGTAAAAGGAAATTCCTCGCTTTTATGGTTGTTAAAACAAATAGTTATTACATCTCCAGCACCATAATTAGCAACATTAGTCACCACTCCTATAATGGAACCGTCAATAGCTCTCACTTTGCTGTCAATTAAATCTGCATAGTACAAATCTCCAGAGCTTAACGGAGCCAACTGAGATTTTTTGATAAAAATAAAACTATTTTGCAACTTAATAGCTTGATTAATAGTCTCAATATTTTCTATTTTAGCAATAGCATTATTAGCTTTAAACCCCCTAAAACTAATTTTAACTACCAAATTATCTAAATAAAAATGCTGATATTGCTGAATATCTTCAGAATATAAGTATAATCTTAACTCGCCCTTTATTCCATGCGGCCTTAAAATTTTTGCAATTTTCAAATAATCTTTTGACTGCAAATTAAATTTAATAAATTACGCTTCTGATTTAACTTCTTCTTGCTTGGCTTCAGCTGCTTCATTATCTTCGGCTGCCTTTGCTTCAGCTTCTTCTCGTGCCTTTGCCTCAGCTTCTTCCTGTTCCTTTGCCGCCACTTTAGCTGCTTTATCTGCCTTGATTTTTTCTCTTTCTTCTACTGATTTAGGAAAAGAAGTTGGTAGATATTTTTCTACTATTTTAAAACCATTATCCCACAAAAATATAGCAACTTTTTCACTTGGAGTAGCACCTGTTTTTAACCAATATTCAACTCTTTCTTTATTGAAAACAAATCTTTCTTTATGGTCAGAGCCTAATAAGGGATTATATGTACCAACTTTTTCGATAAAATTTCCATCACGAGGAGATCTTTGGTCTGTTACTACCAATCTGTAAAAAGGTTTCTTTTTTGCTCCTGCTCGCGCTAATCTGATTCTGGTCGCCATATTTATAAATAGTTAATTAGGGCATTATAATATATGTCTTGTTATATAATATGCAAGCAAAAACTAGGATTATTTTTAGAATATAAATATATAGACAAATATGCCTAATTTTTATTATAAATAACTACTATTTAGATAATTTAGAAATTAATAATGAGTAAGGTAAGAGTAAGATTTGCACCATCTCCTACAGGAATGCTGCATATTGGTTCAGCGCGTACTGCGCTATTTAATTATTTATTTGCCAAAAGTAAGGGCGGCAAATATCTTTTAAGAATAGAAGATACAGATCTAGCCAGATCTAGTAAAGAAGCAGTAGCAGAAATTCTAGCAAGTATGAAATGGCTTGGCTTAGTAGCAGATGAAGCACCTTTATATCAGGCACAAAGAGTAGCTAGGCATAAAGAAGTAGTAAAACAGCTACTTACAGCAGGGAAAGCATATTATTGTTATGCTACTAAGGCAGAGTTAGATGAGTTAAGAGCAAGTGCTATAGCCAAAAAACAAAGATTCAAATATGATAATAGATGGAGAGACCGCGATATAAGCGAGGCTCCAGAAGGGGTAGAACCTGTAGTAAGAATCAAAGCCCCACTAACTGGTATTACTGAATTTAATGATTTAGTACAAGGTAATATTAAAATTAAAAATGAAGAAATAGAAGATTTTATCATTTTAAGAAGTGATGGTACGCCTACATATATGCTAGCAGTAGTAGTAGATGATATAGATATGCAAATTAGTCATATAATTAGGGGAGATGATCATTTAACTAATACGCCTAAGCAAATAATTCTCTATAATGCTTTAAATTACGCTTATCCTGAATTTGCACATATTCCTCTAATTTATGGTTCTGATGGTAAGAAAATGTCGAAAAGACATGGTGCAACTGCTGTGTCAGAATATATAGATCTAGGCTATTTACCAGAAGCTATGCGTAATTATTTATTAAGACTGGGCTTTGCGCATGGTGACGCTGAAATAATTTCTGATGAAAATGCAGTTAAATGGTTTGATTTTAGCAAAGTAGGAAAATCACCCGCCAGATTCGATTTTAAAAAATTAGATAATTTAAATGCACATTATCTAACTAATAAAGATAATGACGCTTTAATGAAATATCTGTGTCAAGAATATCCTGATTTAAGCAAATTAGAACAAGAAAGAATTTTAGCTCTATTAGCTGAAATTAAGGTTAGAGCTAAAAATTTAGTTGAATTAAGGCAAGATGTTTTGTTTTTACGAGAAAATTTCAAACCTCAGAATAATTTAACTGAAAAAGCCAAAAAAGCTTTAGAAGAATCAGCCGCCCATCAAACTAAGCTTATAGCTTTTTACCAAGAAATTAATGATTTTAGCCATGATAACCTATATGAACAAACTAAGTTTTTTGCAGAGCAGCATGATATCAAGCTAAAACATATAGCTGGCTTTTTACGTGCCAAAATTACAGCTTCTCATATTTCACCAAGTATTTTTATGATTATGGAAGTTTTGACCAAAGCAGAAACCTTAAGAAGATTGGCCTAAATTGTAAAATAGTAAAAATTGGTAATGAGCAAAATAATCAAATTAATAACAATAATTATTTGGCTGATATTTTTTTTAATATTACTATTGGCAATACAGGATTATCGCACTTTGCAATTGCATAAACAAGAATTAGTAACACCTATTATTACTTATGTAAAAGGCACAATTTTAGATGAAGAGCAAAAAGAATTTATTCAGAACATAAACCCATTTGGCGTTTTATTAGATGGTAATAATATAGCATCAGAGAGGCAATTAAAGCAATTAATTAAGGAACTTAAATCATTATTTCCTGAGCGTAAATTATATATAGCTATTGACCAAGAAGGTGGTCAAGTTGACCGGCTGAAAAAAATTTATGATCAGGACAAATTATTGAAAGCGGCTATATATTATGGTAAATTAGCAGAAATAAATTTAGAACAAGCTAAGGACGAAATTTATCAAGATGCCAAATATACTGCAAAAATTTTAGCAGAATTAGGTTTTGATATTAATTTTGCTCCCATGGTTGATTTGGCTTTTTTTAGGCAAAATTTAAACTTAAATAGTAGTAATAATGGTTTTGCAGCCACACAAGAAAGATCTTATAGTGCTAAAGTAGAAATAGTAGTAGCGTTAGCAAGTGTATTTATTCAGGCAATGGAGGAACAAGGTATAATTTCGGTGGCTAAGCATATGCCTGGCTTAGGCCGTGCTTTTGTAGATACGCACGATAATGCAGCAATTATTGATGCTAAATATAGTGACTTATTAGCCCAAGATTTTTTAGCGTTTAAACAAATAGCCAGGCAAATCAAAATAGGTATGGTAGGGCATGGCACATATAAGATGTTAGATGATCAACCAGCTAGTTTTTCTCAGATCATTATAGCTGACATTATAAGAAAAGAAATTGGTTTTGAAGGCTTGTTAATATCAGATGCTTTAAATATGGAAGCAGTAGCAAATTATAAGTTGGAAGAAAGAGTAATTAAGTCTTTAGAGTCTGGAATCGATATAGTAATACCTAATTATATCTCAAGAAAAGTCTCAGTTAGAGCCATTAAGGCGATTAAGCAAGATACATTATATCAATTTAATCAGAAATTAGAAAAATTAGGCTATT
>CAXPEK010000147.1:0-5857 GCA_964216065.1 Candidatus Actinomarina sp. | reverse complement strand
GAGGATCAATCTTTGCTAAAGAAGCAATTAATTTTACTAATAAATTTAAGGCGAATTTAATTTGGTTTTCTGATAAGATTTATAAAAGAGAACATTATAATTCTTATGCTATTAAGATAAATCATAATTATCTAGATGCTAATATTTTTCAAATAAATCATAAGGTAAATATAGATCATATGTCTAATATGAATAAAGAACAGATAGAGCAAAATGATGTAGTGAATGTTGATATTTTGCTTGCACAAAATACAGCTTTCGACCAATTTTCTTGCAGTAAATATACTGGGTCATTTTTGTTGGTCGACAAGAATGACAACGAAACTTTAGCTGTGGGGCTAATTAACTAATTAACTAACTAACTAAACTTATGAAAATATATAATGATTTAACTGAACTTGTAGGTAATACACCTTTGGTTCGAATTAATAAGCTAAATAAAACAAAGGCAGATATAATTGCCAAGCTTGAATATTATAATCCTACTAATTCTGTAAAAGATCGTATAGGAGTAAATATGATCAAGTCAGCTGAAGAAAATGGTAAAATTGAACCAGGGAAAACAACATTAATTGAGCCAACTTCCGGAAATACTGGTATTGCTCTTGCTTTTGTAGCAGCAATCAAAGGTTATCGTTTAATTCTTACGATGCCAGAGTCAATGTCGCTTGAGCGTCGAAAATTACTCAAAGCTTATGGAGCTGAATTAGTTTTAACTGAGGCTAGTAAGGGTATGAAGGGCGCAGTTGAAAAGTCTGAAGAATTACAAAGATTAATCCCAAACTCTATAATATTGCAACAATTTGCTAATAAGGATAATGTAGAAATTCATCAAAGAACAACAGCAGAGGAGATTTGGGAGGATACTGGTAAAAAAATTGATATTTTGGTTGCTGGAGTTGGTACAGGTGGAACTATAACAGGTATTGCATCTATATTAAAAAAACGCAATCCAAATTTAAAAGTAATAGCTGTTGAGCCACAATCAAGCCCTGTTCTTTCTGGAGGTTCTCCTGCTCCTCATAAAATACAAGGAATAGGGGCGGGGTTTGTGCCTAGCATATTAGATAGGTCATTAATAGATGAAATAATACAAGTTACTAATGAGCAGGCTGTTGAATATGCTCGTCAATTAGCTTTGCAAGAAGGAATTCTTGCGGGTATATCTTCTGGAGCTGCATTTTGGGCAGCGCATGAAATAGCACAAAGACCTGAAAATGCAGGCAAGATGATTGTATTTATATTACCATCTTTTGGCGAAAGATATTTAAGCACCATATTATTTGAGAATATTTCAGTATGATAGAATTTTTGCGCAATATTAAAAAACAAGATCCAGCAGGAGCTAGCTATCTGGAGATTATATTATGTTATCCCGGATTACATGCAATATTACTGCACCGAGTGGCACATTTTTTACATAAATTAGGATTAGCCATTTTGCCAAGGTTCATCTCCCAAATTGCACGGTTTTTAACAGGAATCGAAATACACCCTAATGCTAAGATCGGTAAGAACTTTTTTATTGATCATGGAATGGGGGTAGTTATAGGTGCAACTTCTATAATAGGTAATAATGTAACAATGTATCAGGGAGTTACACTTGGAGGTCGAAATAATAAAGCTATAAAGCGGCATCCTACTATTGGAGATAATGTTATGATAGGAGCAGGTGCAATAATATTGGGTAATATTAAAATAGGAAATAATGTAAAGATAGGAGCAGGAGCAGTAGTGATAAATGATCTTGCAGAAGAAAAGATAGTTGTAGCTGACTTAGCAAAAGAGTTAAGCAGAGTTAGCAATGATGAAATAGAATATAATATTTAGCAGGAATATCTTACACTAAATCCCATCTATAAAGCTGTTTTTAGTTAATAATATTTGCTTCAGAAAATTTAAGCTAAAATTGCAGGACTAGCCCTAGCTAATGCAAAATTTTAGCTTGGAATTTATGGAGTTAAAATTGCAGAATAAAAATAGGTTTCTAGAGGGGATTTGGTATTAAATATTTGTTATGCTAAATTGAAATTTCTATAGCGCAAAGATTTGCTGTTAAAAGATGTTGGGGGAGTAATAAAATTAGTTTTTGCCACAAATTTAGTCAATTTTATTATTGTGGTATATGCTTAATATTGTGTGCACCTACCTTGATTAAGGCTGATATAATTTCGTTATTTTTGATATTATAAGCAATATTGATTGGTCTTTGATATACTCCATTTAGCATTCTATAATCTGCACCACCTCTGATTAATTCAGTTAAAATATCTAATCTTTGTTGCATTACGGCGATATGAACGGCACTATTACCATAGTCATCGCGGTTATTTAAAGGATATTTTAAGGCAATTAATTTTCTAATAATATTAATATTACCTCGATTAACTGCATAAATAATTGGAGATTGTCCATTAACTGTTACTTGTTTATTTATATCAATTAATTTAGTTATTGCTGGTATAATCGCGATATTATTCATATCAATAGCAGCAAATAATAGTTGATAAAGCTCGGCTTCAGAAGTTACTTTATCTAAGAGATGATTAGAATTTTTACTGTAAACAGGATGAATATAGTTAGTTTTATATGATAATTTTGGTTTTCTTTTTACCCCAATATAGGTAAAATCTATTGGTTTTTCTGCAGAATTTTGTACTAAATTTTCTTTTGAAGTAACAGTATCTTCATTATTTTTTTGGGCTATATTAATATTTTTTTCTGCTGCAACATTATCTAAT
This sequence comes from Candidatus Actinomarina sp., assembly GCA_964216065.1. Taxonomy (GTDB): domain Bacteria; phylum Pseudomonadota; class Alphaproteobacteria; order Rickettsiales; family JABIRX01; genus JABIRX01. The sequence continues at coordinate 3,116 of CAXPEK010000147.1, read as the reverse complement.
TTAACTTCTGTAGTTTCAATATTCTTGGCATCTACATTGATATTTTTGCTTTGTTGTTCTAGAGCTGACTTTGGAGTATTTTTATCTTCTAAAGTAAAATTCTCGATGGTTTTTATGGTGTTTTTTTCTTGCTTATTAGCTGGATTTTCTGAGGTTTTGATAATCTCAAACTCATCTTGATCTAAAGAAAATAAATCGGACTCTACTTTAATAGCTGAGTTATCTATCATCATTTTTTGAGCATCTGTAGATGATGAATTATTATCTTCTAAAGCTTCAGCAATAAGATTATCTAGATTATTTTCTCTTAAATTATCATTTGTTGCTGCTATGCTTAGTTCTTTTGCTGTTACATCAGCTGCAATCTCTGGCTGGTAATTTGGTATATTTTCTGGCTCTGGTTCGGTTATTTCAAGATCACCATTTGCTATAAGCATATCCAGCTCTTCTTCGGTTAGGTCTTGAGAAAAATCTGGTTGGTCATTTGAGATATTTTGTGATTCTGGTTCTGCCATTTCAAGATCACCATTTGCTATAAGTATATCCAGCTCTTCTTCGGTTAGATCTTTAGAAAAATCTGGTTGGCTATTTTGCTTAGCTAAGTTTTCTTGTTTTAATGCTGGCGCAGAATTATTTTGAGATAATTGCTGCAAGATAATTTCATTTTCAAGTGAAAATTCTTCAGATAAATTAACTTTATCTTCATTATTTTTTTTATCTTCTGCTATATTAGCTTTATCTGCTACAGCTATTTGTTTTTGTTCTTCTAAGTTATTTAGTTTATTATCAGCTTTAGGCTCAATTAGTAATAAGCTTGAAGCAGTGAAATATAAAATAAGATATGAGATATTCATAACAAACTTAATTACTAAAATTTAATTTTACCATTATTATGTCCATTTTGCAAGAGGTGGAAGTGACATTAAAATTGCTTCCACATTACCTTCAGTCATTAGACCAAATTTTGTGCCACGGTCATAAAGTAAATTAAATTCTGCATATAAACCACGCTTAATTAATTGCAATTCTTTTTGTTGCTCAGTAAAAGGTTCAAACATATGTTTACGGACTAATTTAGGATAAATTTCTAAAAAGCTTTTGCCTACTTCTTGGGTAAAAGCAAAGTCAGCTGAGAAATTATCTGAGTCTAAATAATCATAAAAAATTCCTCCTGCTCCTCTGGCTACATTACGATGTTTAATAAAAAAATATTCATCACACCATTTTTTATATTTAGGATAATAATCTTTATCAAATTTATCGCAGCATTTTTTTAATTTATCATGAAATTCTTTAACATCAGTTTTATTTAGAATAGCTGGGTTTAAATCTGTACCTCCAACAAACCAATTTTTAGTTGTATTGATGAATCTAGTATTAAGATGAATAGCAGGAACTAAGGGTGAGTGCATATGTGCCACTAATGAAATACCACTTGCCCAGAAATTCGGATTATTTTCACAGCCTGGAATTTTTTTTTGTGCTTCTGCTGAAAATTCTCCATATACAGTAGAAATATTTACGCCTACTTTCTCAAATACTTTACCTTTCATCATACCCATAATGCCACCACCACCACCAGGTCTTTGCCATTTTTTAAAAGAAAAATTTGCTGCATTATCTGAGCTATATTCTTGTTCAATTTGTGTGAATTCGTTACAAATTTTATCTCTTAGTTCAGTAAACCAATTTGTAGCAAGTAATCTTTTTTCAATTATGTCCATAATGAATAACCTAATTCTTTTTTTAAATGTAAATATATAAGTGAGAATAATAATAAAAAATTGGGTAGCCAAATACCATGAAATATAGGAATTTTAGCACTTAAAGCAAAATTATAAGAGATATTTAGTATAAAAAAAATAATAAAGCCAAGAATTATAGTAGCAGTTATGTTGATGATTTTTTTATTATAGCGTGGTGGAAAAATACATAAATAAGCTGCCAATAAAAATATTGAAACATATGAACATAATTTAGCAATAATGTGATTAAGCATAATAATTGATTGAGCAATTATTTCTGGATCTGCTTGTTTTAATATAATGATTTTTATAATGTTAATTAGGTTAAAATTATTATGATTTAATTTTTGAGTAGTGTTAATAATTTTCTCAATATCGTCTCTAGTGATATTAATATTTATTACTTCTATTTTCGAAGCTTCGTTTTTTTCTTGTAAATTGTAAATTATACTATCAGTAAGGCTAAGCAGATTGTTGGCTAAATATGCTTTGCTACTATTAATAAATTTTATTTTTTCGTGATTAATAAAAAATAAATTTAGCTTAGTAAATTCTAACTTATCTTGTTTGAAGATAATTTGCTCGCTATTTATAATGAATTTATCATTTTGGTTATTAGCTTTAAACCATAAATTACTTGTTTCAATTTTAGCCGCTTTAATATTTAAATATTTATTTAATTTTTCTTGATAAGATATATTGCTTTTCTTAGCTATAGGATGCAGCACAAATATTTCTAATAAAAAAATTATGGCTATAAGCATGATAGGACCAAGAAAAATGCTGCTATTACTTAAACCTGAGGTTTTTAATATAGTTAATTCATTGGTTGAGCTTAATTTGGTAAAAAAAATTATTGAAGCTATCAAGATAATAAAAGGTAATATTTCAACATATAAGTGAGTTTGCTTTAACAGTGATAGGTGAATTATTTGGATAGGGTTAAGACCATCATTAGCAAATTTTCTGAGTAACTCTACTATATCAATAAATAAAGTTAAACATATAACAGCCAGTAAAACTTTGATAAAGATAGTAAGAAATTCTTTGCTTATATATAATTTGGCTTTGTTGTTACTCATATAGTATAAGTTATTTGCAAGATTAATTTTATTTTGTACCATTAAGTAACTTTTTGCTACTAATTATTTTGGGCTTAGGGTAATAGCGATATAGAAAATTATATTTATTTTTCCCAAATAAATATAGATTAGTTAATATTTTTTAACTTAAATTTTTACAACTTTTTTAAGCTAATTTTAGCTTATGCTATAATACCAAATTCCATCTATAAAACTACTTTATTCTCCATAAATTCCAAGCTAAAATTTTGCATTAGCTTAGTCTAGTCCTGCAATTTTAGCTTAAAAT
>CAXPEK010000146.1:0-9708 GCA_964216065.1 Candidatus Actinomarina sp. | reverse complement strand
TTAAAATTTGTGATCATGGTTGCACCTTTTATTTTGGTAATTATGTTTAGCCGAAAAATTCAGACAGCTAGTTATAGTAGTTTAAAAACTATGTTTTGGCTATATGCAGCTTTAATGGGTGCAATGCTTTCTTATATTTTTATAGCTTATACTGGAGCTTCTATTGTTAGAACCCTATTTATTACTGCTTCTATGTTTGGTGCTATGAGTTTATATGGCTATACTACAAAAAAAGATTTAACCTCTATGGGTTCGTTTTTCTTCATGGGTTTAGTAGGCATAGTAATCATGTCTTTGGTGAATATTTTTATGAAAAGTAGTGCGATATATTTCGTAATTTCCTTTGCAGCTATAATTATCTTTACTGGCTTAACAGCTTATGAAACACAAAAATTAAAAGCTACTTACAGTCAGCTTGGTAATAGTGAAATGGGTAAAAAATTAGGCTTATCTGGTGCTTTAAGTTTATATATGAATTTTTTAAATATTTTTATTCATTTGTTACAATTTATAGGTGATAGAAGGTAATGTCTAACCTTCTACCTTCTGGTTTTTCTGATCTATATGGTGTAAATGCTGAAAAACATTATGATGTTGAAAATAAATTAATTAGTTTATTTAGAAAAAATAATTTTGATTTATATCTTCCTTCATTATTTGACTATGATAATAGCCAGCAAACAGATAACAGCTTTAAGTTAGTTGACCCCTTAGATAATAAAATCCTCAAAATTAGAAGCGATATTACAGAGCAAGCAACCCGTTTATTTAAGGAGAAAGATTTTTCATTAGATAAATTTTGTTATCGTGGTGATATTTATATTAGAAAATCATTAGCTGGTGATTTTAATAGAAAATATACGCAAATAGGGGTAGAAGCTATCAGAAAAAAACAGCAAGATATTAAGGTGATAAAGTTGCTTGTTCAGGCTATCAATGAGGTTGGTATTAATGATTTTACTATTTCGCTCTCTTTACCATTATTGTTTAAAGAATATTGCTTGGCTAAAAAACTTGCAGCTGCTGAAGAGCTATTTTTACTTAATTTATTAAAAAATAAAGATTTAGTAAAATTAAAATTATCTCAATATAGTGAGATTAGTGATTATGCCTATAGTAAAAGCTCGGAAAACATTGATTTTCCTTTATCAACACCTAAAATTAATAAAATATTGCTAGATTTTAAAAAAATAGTTATTGAAATAAGCAGTAATTTATCTCCAGATCAAGTAAAAATAGATTTATTTAAAATTACTAATAATTATCATACTGATTTTGCTTTTGAAATTTATTCAAATAAACTAAAAAATCTTATTGCCAGAGGAGGTACATATAATGTTTCTTCTAAACTATCTGCATTAGGTTTTAGTCTATATGTAGAAGAATTAACTAAATTAGTTTAATTATTATTTTGCCATTGTCCTAAAAATATGTTATAATACTCCAAGTAAAATAGGGTATAATATATGAGAACATATTTATTTGCGGTGTTTTTATCATTCTTTCAGCTGTTATTATTATCATGCGGGCCATCTGGGCGCTCAGGAGAAGCAGTAACTCAATATGATGAAGGAGACACCGGAGCTGGCAATCTAGTAATTTCTAATATCACTCCACAATATACATGTGAATATTTTGGTTATTCAACAGCAAATAATGGAAATTGTATTGGTACTGTTATATCTAGCAGTGGAGTTTCTACTGCAGCTGATGCATCATATAATTTAACTGACTTAAATAATGATTCTAGTAAGTGGAAATCTGCCTTAGCATATATGCAGGTAGCAGAGGGTAATGCATATTTGGGTGAGTTAGGTAAAAGCTTTAATGGTGATGGCGTTAAAATAGCTTTAGTAGGTAGTGGAGTTAATCAAGTAGCAGATTCTCTTAATTTAAGTGATTTAAGTAAGAATTATGGTTATTTAAATACAGCAAGTAGTAATGTGGGTGAAATATATTATGATATAGTAAATCCAAGGGAAGCTGATTCAACAGGAACTGGTTTTGTTAGTAAGTCAATATGGTATGATGGTACTGTTAGTGATAGTGGTGCGTTAAATCAGGTCGCATATGATGATTATAAGGATTCAATGAATATTTGTGACTCTAGTACCATAGAATCAGCTCCATGTGCAAATGATGTTTATAGTCTTTATAATTATTACAAAGCAGATGAGAATGGTAACACAGAAACTCAGTTAATTGATCAAGATATTTTAACTTATGGTTATAATGATGTAGCAAATGGTACAAATTTAGCAAGTATTATGGTAAAAGATGGTACAGAAGATATGGTAGGTGCTGCTAGTGAAGCTGAATTAATATCAGTTAAGACACAATTTATCTATAATAAATATATATATCAGTACCAAAATGGTAGTTCATCGAGTTTTAATGATAATAAAGACGATAATTGGGTTCTAGAAGATAACACAGGGAAAATATTATTTGATGCTGTTTATTATGCAGCAGCTGAAGCTGAAGCTGATATTATTTTATTTAATAATCATGAAAGATCTGATGATGAAACTGGTAATAAACATCCATATTTCTATAAGCAGGATGATACCTTTCCTAAATCAGAAAGAAGTTGGTCTAGAATTTATAATGAAGCTACTAATGTAAATTTTACTAGTATCAAAAATATATTAAATGACCAGGATAAAATATTTATAACCCCAGTTGCCAATATTTTATTAGCAGATTTGATTAAAGATGATACGCCAAGTGATGCAAAGAGTTATGACACTTTTTTTGCAGTTGCAGATGCAAATATTGCTAGTTTTGTAAATTGTTCACCTGGGAATGATAGTGATAATTGTGTAATATATGCTGATAATAATGGTAAAGATCAGTATAACCAGAATATTATTGCAACAATAACTCTTGAACCAGAGAACGAATTTAAAAATGATTTTAATTGTATGGGTTTTGAGCAAGATAAATGTTTAATTGCGCCAGCTTCACTTTATGCTTTAGATAGTAATGGAGATTATAGTTTGGTAGATGCTAATGAATATAGTGGCTCTGCTTATGTTGCAGCTATAATTGCCAAGCTAAGATCTGCATATACTGAAGCTGAACTTAGCAATGATGATATAGTAAGAAAGATATTTGCTACAACTATTGCAGCTGAAAATATAACTGGTTGTGGCGAATCTAATTGTGGGGCGGGTATGATCAATTTCTATCAAATTATTCGTAATATCAATGAAGCAACTGATAGAGCTATTAATGTAGCTGGTTTAAATTATAATTTAGATCATACCGCAATATCTCTATCTGGCATATTTGGTGATGGTTTTAATACTAATTCTGCAGCACTATTAAGTAAGGCAGTATTTTTTGATGATTATAATTTTACGTATAATGCAAAATTAAATGATAAAGTGAGTAATAAATTAGCTTTAAATTCAGCACTTGATTCCCTAATCTCTAGACCAAAATATCAGATTAGCCAGGATAAATTTGCACTTAAAAATATTTCTTACGATATTACTAAAACGGTAAAAAATTATGCTAATAGTAAATATTTAAGCGTAGAAAATCAGCAAGATGAAAATATTGTTTCTGTAAATAATTTTACGGTTCATGGCAATTTAACGAATAAACTAGCTATATCTGTGGCATTATCGGCCGATTATGATAATAAAATCAGTAAAAATAATGGTAATATATCTGCTACTAAAGGATATGCATCATTGCATGAAGAAAATAGTGATATATTAGCTAGTAAGTTAAATTTAACTGATAATCTAACTATAGATAATATATTGTTAAAGTCAGATAATGCCCTAACTAATATTACAAATTTTACCTTGCATAATAAGCTTACGGATAAGCTAGCTCTATCATTTGGCTATCTTAAAGAAACTGATGCTATATTAGGTTCTAAGACTAGTGGTGCTTTTGGCGATAATTCTAGCGCTAATACTAAATATGTTAATTTGCAGTTATTACATAATGTAGCAGATATAGAATTATATGGTTCATTATCATTTGGTAATAGTGAGGTAAGTAATAGGAATAGTATTTTAAGTGATTTTTCTACTTTAAAAACTAGAGAGTTACAAATATCAGCAACTAAAAAAGCTAAAAATGGTAATTTTGGTCTAGCATATATTGAACCATTAAGAGTAACCTCTGGCCAGGCAACTTTAACTGTACCAGTTGCAAGAGATATAGCTGATAATATTTATTATGAAGATGCAAGATTATCTTTTGCAACTCTTGGTAAAGAAAGAAATTATGAATTTTTTATAAATTATGATTTAGCAACTAAGAGCAAACTTAAATTGAATTTAGCACACATAAAAGATTATGGTCATATCAAAGGTAATGATAATAGTTTAATAGCTTTAAGTTTTAATAAATTATTTTAATTGTTATTAACGTAAGTTATGATAGCAGTTTAAACCTACTTTTATTCTGCAATTTTAACTCCATAAACTCCAAGCTAAAATTTTGCATTAGCTAAGGCTAGTCCTGCAATTTTAGCTTAAAATTTCTGAAGCTAATATTAGTGACTAAAAACAGTTTTTGGTATTAGGACAGCTTTAAAGATAATTTTCTCTGTAAATATTAGCCCCGAGGCGGGCTAATTTTTCTTCTAAAAATTCATAGCCACGATCTAGATGATGTGTATCATAGATAGTAGTTGTACCTTTAGCAACCAGAGCTGCGATAATTAAAGACATAGAAGCTCTTAAATCACTTGCTTTAACTTCAGTGCCAATTAATTTTTGTGGTTTAATATTAACCAAATTATTGTTTATAGTGATATTTGCTCCCATACGGTTTAATTCTGGAACATACATAAAACGATTTTCAAAAATATTCTCAATTATTTGGCTATTAAATTTTTTGCCAAGAAGCAACGCTGCAAATTGAGCTTGCATATCAGTAGGAAAGCCTGGATATTCTTTAGTATTAATAACAAAGTCTTTGCTTAAGTTATTTTCTTTATAAGTAATTTTTGTACCATTTTCTAATATATCAATCTTAGCTCCACATGCCTCTAATTGCTTTTTTATTGGTTGGAAAACTTCAGCAGTAATTTGAGGAAAGAAAGCTGAACCTTTAGTTGCTAATATTGCTACTGCATAAGAGCCTGCTTCGATGCGATCAGGAGATATTAGATGGCTAGTAGCTTTTAGTGTTCTTTGCCCAATCACGCTTATTTGACGTTCTTTTACTGAAATTTCAACCCCTAATTTAGTTAAAAATTTTATCAAATCTAGAATTTCTGGCTCTATAGCGGCATTATTAATAATCGTTTTTCCTTGAGCTAGTGCTGCGGCCATAATGGTGTTTTCAGTTGCACCTACTGATATTAAAGGAAAATTAATTTCTGTGCCAATCAAGCCTTTAGGTGCTACTGCTTCAATATAACCACCAGTTAGTTTAATTTTAGCACCTAGTTTTTCTAATGCAGCTAAATGTAGATTAACTGGTCTTGCTCCAATAGCACAGCCGCCTGGTAATGATATTTTTGCCTGATGATATTTAGCAATTAATGGTCCTAAAACTAAAATAGAGGCTCTCATTTTTGAGACTATATCAAACTCAGCAGTAAAATTAGTAATATTTTTAGCATTTAAAATAATGGTTTTACCTCTTGCATCTTCTGCATTACCATGACCTTTAAAACCAATTTTAACACCAAGACTAACTAATAAATGCGACATGGTCGATATATCTGCTAAATGAGGTAAATTTTCTAAAGTGATTTCTTCATTTGCTAAAATAGCAGCTGCCATAATTGGCAAAGCAGCATTTTTAGAGCCACTAATTTTAATTTGGCCAGTTAATTTATGGCCTCCTTCAATAATAATTTTACTCTTCATTTAGATTTTTGGTAAAGTTACCCCAGTTTGTTTCATATATTTGCCTGAGCGGTCGTTATATGAGGTTTCACAAAGTTGATCTGCTTTGAGAAATAAAAATTGGCACGCTCCCTCTCCTGCATATATTTTAGCAGGAAGCGGTGTAGTGTTTGAGAATTCTAAAGTTACATGGCCTTCCCATTCAGGCTCTAATGGTGTAACATTAACAATAATGCCACATCTAGCATAAGTAGACTTGCCCACACAAATTACTAATATGTCTCTGGGTATTTTAAAATATTCTATAGTTCTGGCCAAGACAAAACTATTTGGAGGTATAATACAAACATCAGTTTTTCTAGTAACAAAACCTTCATTAGCAAAGTTTTTGGGGTCAACAACAGCAGAATCTACATTAGTAAAAATTTTAAATTCATCAGAAACTCTAGCATCATAGCCATAAGAGGAAACACCATAAGAAATTAAACCTTCATTTTTTTGATTAATTTTCTGTAAACTGTCAACAAAAGGATTAATCATTTCTGCTGTTTTTACTCTTTCTCTAATTTCTAAGTCAGATAATATAGCCATTTTTATGCATTGTAAATTTGCCTAATCATACATTATTAAATAGAAAATTCTATAAATTCATTAACATATTGTACAAAATATATTATATTTATTTTTCAATCTGGGGAAGAATATAAATATTTTTAGCGTAAAGTACTAATTCTAGTAGTTATATAAAGCTGCATTTTAATGTTATTGCTTATTAAATAATATTTTGTCTTTAAAGGAGCAAATTGTGTTAATTTGACATTCTGAACATAAAGGTTTTCTCGCTTTGCAAATATATCTGCCATGTAGGATTAGCCAATGATGAGCGTGAAGGAGCCATTTTTTAGGTATTTTTTTCATTAGCTGTTCTTCGGTTTGTTTGGTGTTTTTGCTTTTAACTAGACCAATTCTATTACTTACTCTCTGTACATGTGTATCAACCCCTATAATAGGTTTTTGACGTGCACAATTTAAAAATACATTGGCAGTTTTTCTACCTATGCCGGGAAGCTTTTCTAGTAGCTTTACTTCATCTGGAATATTATTATGCTGCTCTATTAAAATTTTGGCTAAAGCAATTATATTTTTTGCTTTACTATTATAGAGGCCAATAGTTTTGATATATTGTTTTAATTTCTCTTCACCCAGAGCATAAATTTTTTCAGGATTATCAGCAATTTTAAATAAAGATTTGGTTGCTTTATTAACACTTATGTCAGTTGCTTGAGCAGATAATATAATGGCTACCAATAGCGTAAATTCGTTAGGGGCCTCTAACTCTGTTTTAGGTTCCTTATTCTGGGCTGCAAAAATAGTGAAAATTTGATTTATTTTAGTTTTTTGCATTTATTACCTTTTAAGCCATTTATCACGGCTTCTCTTGCGCGCGGTCGAAATTCTACCTTGTATGGCTTTAATTTTTTTATTTAGAATTTTATTAGCTAAATCTTGGTTAATAGGTGCTTTATTATTAGCTAAGTTGCTAGCAGCTTTGGTTTTTTGATGATTTTCTTGGTGAATTCTAGCAGCATTCATGATTTTTTGCACTCTCTTCATGCGGGCTCTGGCAATAATTTTCTTAAGTTTCTTTCTACTTTTGATTTTTTTTGCCATTATTTTTTAATTGCTTTCTTCTTTTTAGATTATCTCTTAGGTTAGCAGCTAAATCTAACTTTTTTTGTTTTTTTTTATTATTAGTGGATTCTTTAGTCATTATTAGTTTCGGTAATGATTTTAAGAGCTTTTTGGCTTAATTCAATATTAAGTTCTTGTAGTTGTTTACTATCAACAAAATTAGGAGCATTCATTAGTAGATCTTGCGCATTGCCATTCATAGGAAAAGCAATGATTTCTCGAATATTTTCAGTATCTGCTAGTAACATAATAATTCGATCAATGCCAGGAGCTAAGCCACCATGCGGCGGAGCGCCATATTGAAATGCTTTAATCATGCCACCAAATTCTTGTTCTACGGTTTTTTTATCATATCCGGCTATTGCAAATGCCTTATACATAATTTCTGGTTTATGATTTCTAATCGCACCGCTAGATAATTCTATACCATTACACACAATATCATACTGAAAAGCAGTAATTTCTAATGGATCTTTAGTCTCAAGTGCTGCCATGCCACCATTAGGCATAGAGAAAGGATTGTGACTAAAATCTATTTTACCTGTTTCATCATCTAATTCATAATATGGAAAATCAACAATCCAACAAAATCTAAAATTATTAGCTTCAATTAAATTAAGCTGATTGGCAATTTCAACTCTAACTTTGCCAGCAATATTTGCAGCTTTTTTTTCTTGGTCACAGGCAAAGAATATTGCATCACCATTTACTAATTTTGCAGATTCTTTTATTTGTGCCAATTTTTCAGTGCCTAATAATTTAGCAATAGGGCTTTTTACTGTGCCATCTTCATTATAAATAATATAGGCAAGACCAGATGCTCCTTCCTTAAGAGCAAAATCAATCATACCATCAAAGAATTTGCGTGATTTTGTGGCTGAATTTGGCGCTTTAATAGCTCTTACTACAGACCCATTTGCAATATTATTGCTGAAAATCTTAAATTCACTATTTTGAAAAATTTCAGTTTGATCAATTATTTCAATATTAATGCGTAAATCTGGTTTATCAGTTCCATATTTTAACAAGGAATCTTTATAAGTAATACGTGGAAAACTTCCATCTTGTAAGATAATTTCTTTGTTGCTAAATTTTCTAAAGCAATCTCTTAAAACCGGCTCTATAATGGCAAAAACATCTTCTTGAGTTACAAAAGACATTTCCATATCTAATTGATAAAATTCTCCAGGTGAGCGATCCGCCCTAGCATCTTCATCTCTAAAACATGGCGCAATCTGAAAATATTTATCAACCATGGAGGTCATTAATAATTGTTTAAATTGCTGAGGTGCTTGAGGTAAAGCATAAAATTTGCCTGGATTTAACCTACTTGGTACTAAAAAATCTCTGGCACCTTCTGGACTATAAGCAGTTAAAATAGGAGTTTGTATTTCCATAAACCCCCTTTTTATCATTTCTTGTCTTAAGTAAAAAATAACCTCAGAACGTAATTTTAAGTTTTTTTGCATTTCTGCCCTTCTTAAATCAAGAAAACGATATTTTAATCTTAAATCTTCTGGATAATTACTATTTTCATCATTTACCTGAAAAGGAATCTGTGCAGCCATAGCTTCTATGATTAAGTTGTCGATAGCTATTTCTATTTCTCCTGTTGCTAGATTTTTATTGATGGTTTCAGTAGTTCTGGCTAATATCTTGCCGGTAATGGTAACTACAGACTCAAGCTTGATGCGAGAGAATTCATCAATTTGACTTTTATGTGCATTACTAGCATCAATTACACATTGCACTAAACCATAATGGTCTCTTATATCTAAAAAAAGCAAATCACCATGATCACGTTTTTTATTAACCCAACCAGAAATCTTTACCTTTTCTGAAACATTTTTAATATTTAATTCTCCACAATTGTGGGTTCTAAATGCATGCATTTTTAAGCTTTAATATATTTATATTCTTACTACACAAATCTTACAGCAAGAGCAAGCTTTTCTTAATAATATAGCAATTTATTATTGCTATATTTGAAGCTAAAAGATAAATAATTTTATTGCTAATACTACTATCATACTAAATAATACCAAATCCCTATATAAAACTTTTTTTAGTTACTAATATTAGCTTCAGAAATTTTAAGCTAAGATTACAGTACTAGCCCTAGCTAATTTAAAATTTTAGCTAGGAATTTATAGGGTTAAAATTGAAAAATAAAAATAGTTTTATATAGGGA
>CAXPEK010000145.1:0-2662 GCA_964216065.1 Candidatus Actinomarina sp. | reverse complement strand
GCTAATAGTCAATACTGCCTCAAAATGTGGCTTTACTCCTCAGTATCAAGAACTAGAAGAAATATATCAAAAATATAAAAAGCAAGGTTTAGTAATTATAGCAGTTCCCTCTGCGGATTTTGCTGAGCAAGAATTTAGTAATAATAGTAAAATTAAAAATTTCACTGAAAATAATTACCAACTTACATTTCCAATTACTGCACTAGAAAAAGTTAAAGGAAATAATGCTCATCCATTTTACTTATGGGCTAGAAAGGAGGTAGGTTTTATTGGAGCACCAAAGTGGAATTTTCATAAATATCTCATTGATAAAAATGGTAATATAGTTAGCTGGTATGCTTCTCCTACTAAACCTAAATCAGCTAAAATCATTAATAAAATAGAAGAATTGCTTACTAAATAATAGCCACATAATGTCTATCTGTAAAAGCTTTTGGTTTCATTTGAAAGATAGAGCTTGGTTTTTTTTTGGTGGTTTTGTTCTATTTTATAAAATAGAATAAATAGAAATATAAAAACGCAAATTAATTTAAAAATTAATTTTTTATTGAAATATTTGTATTTGAAAGGTAAAGATTTATGCTTTATTTCTCTGGGCTCAAGAAAAGATTCTTTATAAGAAAGAAGAATTTCCTCTGTATTTAGGCCTAAATAATCTAAATATAACCTCAAATATCTTGTTACTAGCGAGTTATGTTGGTGTTCATCAAATTCACCATTTTCTATTAAGTCTAAATATTTAGAAGGCAGTTGCAGATCTGTAGTAAGTTTTTTCTTACTAATACCCAGTCTTAACCTTTCTTTTGTAATTAATTTTCCTATTATGATTAAGTGATCACTCATTATGAAAGTTGTAACATTTGCTTTAGTGGTTGCTCTGCCTTAATTAGTAATTGTTCTGGCATTGTAATTTCTTGATGCTCATTTACTAAAACATTATAAATCTTTTCCATATTATTTAGTTTCATATGTGGGCAGCTACTACAATGAACACAAGAAATATCTTCTTTTATAGCGGGAACCACATAAAAGTTACTGTCTGAGCTTACTTTTTTCATTTGATGAATAATGCCAGATTCGGTTAAAACTATAAAATCTTTAGGTGTCTGCTCTTTAACAAAATTTAATAATTTAGAAGTAGATCCAATAAAATCTGCTAAATCGAGCAAATTTTCTGGGCATTCAGGATGAGCAATAACTAATGCTTCAGGATAGCGCTCTTTTAGTTTAATTAGTGATTTAAGAGAAAATTGTTCGTGGACAATACAAGAACCATTCCATAATTTCATGTTACGCCCAGTTTGCTTAATTAAGTAATTGCCTAAATTACGGTCTGGAGCAAAGATAACTTCTTTGTCTAGAGGAACAGATTTTATAATTTTTTCTGCATTTGATGAAGTAACAATTATATCAGAAAGTGCTTTAATTTCTGCAGAGCAATTAATATAGCTAATTACAATATTATCAGCGTTACTTTGGCAAAATTTAGCAAATTCTTGTGGTTGGCATGATTCTTCAAGTGAACATCCTGCTTGTAAATCTGGCACTAAAACTTTTTTGCTAGGATTTAAAATTTTAGCAACTTCAGCCATAAATTTAACACCACAAAATAAAATTATATCTGCATTAGTTGCCGCTGCTTTTTTGGCTAAATCTAAAGAATCACCGATAAAATCTGCTATATCTTGTATATCTTCAGTTTGATAGTAATGCGCTAAGATAAGGGCGTTTTTGCTTTTTTTTAAGTTAATGATTTGTGATTCTAAAGAAAAATTGCTATTTACCATAATTAAAATCCTATTATCTTTTTTATCTCACTTAAATTACTATTAGCAATATGTGCTGCCTTTTCTGCTGATTTTTTAAAAATTGTATCTAAATATAGTTGATCATCTAATAGCTTTATCGCTAAATTCCTTATCGGAGCTATATGCTCTATACACAAATCTGCTAAATCTTCTTTCAATTTTTTAAAGCCACTATTTTGATATTCAAGTTGAATAGCAGGAATGTCTTTTGCGGAAAAAGCAGAATATATTGATAATAAATTCTTTAATTCAAATCTATTATCTAAATTGTCAGTTAAATTAGTATCTAGGTCTGTTTTTGCTTTAAGAATTTTTTTCTTAATAAGATCATCAGAATCAGTTAAATTAATTCTGCTATAATCTGATTCATCAGATTTACTCATTTTTTTTGTAGCATCACGTAATGACATTATTCTTTTACTAGTTGTTGAAATATGAGCAGTAACTTCAGGAAAATAATTAGTATGATATTTATTATTAAAAGTTTTGCCTATCTCATTGGTCAATTCAATATGCTGCTTTTGATCCTCACCAACTGGTACTATATTTGCTTTATATAGTAATATATCAGCTGCCATTAACACAGGATAAGCATATAAACCAAGACTCGCTTTTTCTTTATTTTGGCCAGCTTTATCTTTAAATTGAATCATACGATTAAGTTTTCCTATTTGTGTATAGCAGGCAAGTAGCCAAAATAATTCAGTATGAGCTGTAAGATCAGATTGTCTGTATATTAATGATTTATCCGGATTTAATCCTGCAGCAAGATAAGTGGCTAATGTATTATATGTGTTTTCTCTTAATTTTTCTTTGAGAATTATACTGTTGGTTATAGCGTGTAAATCTACAAT
>CAXPEK010000144.1:0-6136 GCA_964216065.1 Candidatus Actinomarina sp. | reverse complement strand
CTCTATTACTCTGCATGAAAGAGGTGCCAGAAGAATTAGTCCTTTCTTTATACCTAGCAGTTTAATTAATTTAGCTTCGGGACATGTTTCAATTCGCTATGGCTTTACTGGTCCAAACCATTCGGTTGTTACTGCATGCGCTACTGGAACTCATGCTATAGGAGATGCTTTTAGAATGATAAAATATGGCGATGCCGATATCATGGTTTCAGGTGGTACTGAGGCAGCAATATGCAAAATTGGCTTTGCTGGATTTTCTGCGGCTAGAGCATTATCTACTAATTATAATGACACACCAGAAATTGCCTCACGCCCGTGGGATGAAGGAAGAGATGGCTTTGTAATGGGTGAAGGTGCTGGAATTTTAGTATTAGAAGAATATGAAAGAGCCAAGAAAAGAGGAGCTAATATTTACGCGGAAGTTGTTGGCTATGGTTTATCTGGTGATGCAAATCATATTACCGCTCCACATCCCGAAGGTTTAGGTGCTTATAAAGCAATGTCAAAAGCACTTAATGATGCTAAGCTAAATACAGATCAAATTGATTATATAAATGCGCATGGTACTTCTACACCTGTAGGCGATAAAACTGAGTTAGCAGTTGTAGCAAGATTATTTCAAGCAAGATCCACAAAATTATCTATGTCATCAACTAAATCTTCCATTGGACATTTGTTAGGCGCAGCTGGTAGTGTTGAGGCAATATATTCATTACTTGCAATTAAGCATAATATTAGACCTGCAACTTTGAATTTAAACAATTCTATTGATAATTTAGGCATAAATCTAACCCCAAAATCTCCTGAAAAAATAGAAACAAATATTGTATTATCAAATTCATTTGGTTTTGGTGGAACTAATGCATCGATTATTTTCAGACAAGTTTAATACAATATTAATATTATTTGTTTTTGTAGTAGTAATTACAATATCTTTAATATTTGTATTTTTAAATCGAGATTTAAAAATCAATGAAGCTGTTTTTTTTGAAATTAAAACAGGGCAAAAATATCAAGAAATTTTTGCAAATCTAGCAAAAGAGAATCTAATTAGCTCAGAAAAGATTCATCTATATTTGTTTAAATTTATTAATAAAATCAACGCTAACTTGTATTTTAAAGCAGGAGAATATCTTGTAGAAGAACATGATAACTACTTGTCTCTAGTGAAGAAATTTATTGATGGAAAAGTTTACCAAAGAAAATTCACTATAATTGAAGGTTCAACTATTTCGCAAATTATTGAACAATTAAACAATATTGAATATTTAACTGGTGAAATTAATTCATACCCAGCTGAAGGATATTTATTACCCGATACATATTTATACCAAAAAGGTGATTCAAGGCAAGGGCAAATAGATTTAATGCAGAAAAGAATGCAGCAAAAATTAGATAAAATATGGGAAGAAAGAGCTGCAAATTTACCTTTAAAGAGTAAGCAAGATTTACTTATATTAGCATCAATAGTTGAGAAAGAGACTGCACTTGCTAACGAAAGAAATCACATAGCAGGTATATTTGTTAATCGTATAAACAAAAAAATGAAATTACAATCATGCCCAACCGTAATTTATGCGATTACCAAAGGAAAATATATATTATCAAGACCTTTGAGTCAGCAGGATTTGCTCATAAAATCTAACTATAACACTTACTATAGCTATGGATTACCTCCAACTGCCATTTCCAACCCTGGCCTAGAATCTTTAAAAGCTGCAGCAGCACCATTAATTACAAAAGATTTATATTTTGTGTCTAATGGTAATGGGGGTCATTATTTTGCGCAAACATTAATAGAGCATAATAAAAATGTCAGAAAATTACGCATTATTGAAAAAATGAGGACGAATGAAAAAAACTCCAATTAACATAATTATTATTTTAAGATCTGTAATTTTCAACTTATCTTTCTTTTTAAGCACCCTATTCATAGCTTTCTTTGGCCTTTTTTTGGCTATCTTTTCAAAAAGGCTAGCTAGAATCGTAGGTTATAGCTGGGGAATTACAACTTTATATTTAGCAAAATTTATTTGTAAAATTAAGTATAAAATAGAAGGCTTAGAACATTTACCAAAACATAATAAATTTATCATAGCTTCCAAACACGAATCTACTTGGGATACTGCATTTTTTTTAGCTATATTAAATAATCCTATTTATATTCTAAAAAAAGAGTTACTTTTTATACCTTTATTTGGTCTTCATTTAATGTTAATGAATATGATAGCTATAAATAGAAGTAAGGGTAAAAAATCTATCAAAGAAATTTCACAAAAATCTAAATATGTTATTAATAATTTAGCAAGACCTATTGTAATTTTTCCGCAAGGAACTAGAACCAAGCCTTTTGAAAAAAGAACTTATAAAACTGGCATATACGCTATAGCTAAAGATACTAAGGTAACCTCTTACCCAGTTATGTTAAATTCTGGTCTATATTGGAGTAAAGGAAGCTTTGTTAAATATCCAGGCACAATTAATGTTAAGATCATGCCAGCTGTTTCTTACTCACTCACTAAAAAAGAATATATGAAAAAAATAGAAGAAGATATAGAATATCACTATACAAAATTAAAAAAATATTTATAATTGTTGAGCTGAGGAGAAAAATATATTAAAATTAAATTATAAACTCATTTTTAACATTATATGTCAGCTGTAAAAGAGAATATAAACGGAAAGAATATAATTTTAGACTCTGAAAATAAAACATTTTTAGATGATATTTATATAGAAAAAAACTACACACCTTCTGAAAAAGAAGAATATATGTGTGATAAACACCTAAAATATTTTTTTACTAAACTCATTAATTGGAGAAAACATCTTATAATAGAATCCGATCATACTCTTGAATCCTTAAAAACTAAGCACATGCGTGAACCAGATGATTCAGATAGAGCAACTTCAGAAAGTGACACTAATATAGAGTTAAGAACCAGAGAAAGATATTTAAAATTAATTGCTAAGATTGACTGCGCTATAGACAAAATAAAAGCAAAAACTTTTGGTTATTGCGAAGAAACTGGTGCAGAAATTGGTCTCAAAAGACTAGAAGCAAGACCAGTAGCAAATTTAACAGTTAAGGCGCAAGAAGCAAGAGAAAGAAAAGAAAAGCTAATGCATGAAAATGATCCTGAATAATATTAAACATATTTTTAAGCTTTCTTTATTTTGTATTTTTATATATTCATATACATTAACTGCACATTCTGCTCCAGATTTTTGTAACATAGCTAATGTAGGTGACTGTGATATCGGTCTTAGATGTGACGAGACTTATTCTATAAATTCTCATTGTTTTCCTTTTGATGCTACACTTAATAAAGAAGGAATTTGCACATGCCCAGATGGTGGCTGTGATGGTTGCGGCGTTGATGGAACTATACCAGCAGAATATTGTGCTTATCCTAAAAATATTATGAATATGATTTATCCAATTAATGGATCTGCACTAATCAACATAGATATGCAAACCAAATTATCATATGAAGAAGAAGGATATCCAAATTCATGTGGTAATAATAAAAAAACTGACTTTTCTTGTGCAGATTATACAGCTATATACCCCCCTCTTGCTGGCACTGCATGTATTCCTGGAGTAATGGCTGAAAGAAGTGATGGTTTCACTAAAACTAAAACTCATAAAAATCTTATTTTTGGCAGGTTTAATAAAGCTAGCGAAGATAAAACTGGCAAGTATAAGCTAACAAAATTCACTAAAACTGACGGTATTGCTTTAGATCCTAATAAATATTATGGCATACAGCCCAGAATTGAAACTGTAACCATTGCTGGAGAAACCACCAATATTATAAGAACTTATTTTACACAAGGTGATAAACATGATAATTTACAATTAATAAAAAACCTTAGCTCTACTAATGGCTCGAATAGTCCTTTTTCAGGTGGTAGCTATTTTATTTTTGAGGATAAAAATTTCAGTAATGTGAAGAATGATACCATAGTTGATGGCTATCGCTGGAGACCTATGGAGCATTGTGGCTGCATTAATAATTGTGATCCTGCTACATATCAGCTAACTGACAAAAATAATCCTGATCATAATGAAGGTGTTGATTGCTATAATACTCCTTATTTTGCTGGCCTTTTAATCAATAGAAATGATAGTAGTGAAGGAATTAGAATACCTCCTTCAGAACCTAAAAGACATTTTCCTGACATGCGTTTTAAGGTTAAAGCTAATAATATAGATTACAAACCTCCTCCCATAATTTCCTGGAGTTTGGCCACAGAATCAACATTTCTAGAACCTGTTATTACTGTTACTATAACTGATAGCGATGGTAGCAATAACTCAACTTCTATTGCAATAGATAGAACTAATACCAATTATACTAAAAATTATAATATATATACTTATCAATTTCTTATGACAATTGAAAATAGTTCTCTTTTACATAATAAACCTGAGATTTGCTTATATAAATGCAATTATAATAATACACTTTCTGCTTGCTATGTTAATGGAATTGAGGAAAGAACTGGTGCAAAAAATATTTTATCTTACATAACAACAGGAACAAATTCGCAAATAGAAGAAGCTAAAGATTATTTATTAGTTCCATATAATAATTCTTCTGACTGTGCAGAATACCCGCAAATTAATTCAGTAAAAGTAATGGGTCGTGCTATTAACTCAACCTATAATGAGCCTAAAATTAAAATTGAGTTAAATGATGGAACTAATAGTTCAAGTAGCATATTTAATCTTAGTAAAAAAACTAAAATTGAAAAATATTTATCAAATTCATTAGATGGTAATGAAACAACTATAAAAAATACTTCAGGAAACTCTATCTTTTACCCTTTAGCCCTAAATATTATTCAAGAAAAAACTCTTGAATTAACTGATAGTAAATATAATTTTTGTCGTTATTATTATCCTAGTTTATCTGCTTCAGGTATTAGCTTTGATGATGAATGTGAAAAGCACCAAGAAATTTCTGATAAACATGACACACATATATGCCTTCATAATTTCTTTCCAGAACCATACATCTCATCTAATGTAAATGTAAGAACTATACCTTATTATGTCGATATGGACGAAATAGAAAATCTTTACCAGGCGGAATATGATAGCAGTTATAAAAGAAATTTATGTGTTCCTGCACCAGTTAGAATAAATAGCTTTCGCTACGAAACTACAGCTACTGATCCTATAACAAATAAAATATATGTTAATTACAATGAGCCTAAACCATTTAATGATTATGCGGATGGCTATGTTGCAGACGGCGCTGAAATAGATGAACTAATTATTGAGGAGTTAATAGCTCCTGATATGGTTGGTAGCACTGAAAATATATATGAATTAGATTATTATCATAAAATAAAAATCATAGGTGACAATAATGGCAGTCAATATTGTATCAAAGCAAGTATTTATGATTATGAAAATGGTTTTTGGGGTCCAGCTAGTCAAATAGGTTCATGTTTTATAACTTCATCATGCCCAGATCGTACTACTGAATCCTATTCTCTTCCAGCTAGCGAATATACAGGTTATGATTCAACAGTAGCAGGTACATGTAATACAAAATATTCAGGAACAGTAACTGCTTATTGTTTAGAGGGAGGTAACTGGCAGATAAATAATAACTGCACCCTAAATCAATGCGCTAAAAAAGCTGCAGTGCAAGGATATGGTATGAAGAAATTAACTACAATGGATGTCAAAAACAACTGTACCGCTACTTACGAAAATGAGCATTACAATGTTATTATAGATTTTGATCCAGCTACTCCTGGAACAGTAGTAGAAAAAAATTGTGCTGATACAGGACTACCATTCACTGGAACAGTTACAGGAACTTGTAATGATGATGGAAATTGGAGTTTTGCATTTTCTTGTAAAAGACAATGTTGGTCTCTGCGTCATAGTATGTATTTGCCTGTTGACAGACTAAGCGATATAGCTAAACGCAGCAAAAGTTGTGGTGTTAGAAATAGGAAAGAAGACCTTACAACATGTAGAGGTTATTGTGATGGTAGAAATGGTAAATGGGATGTAGCAAAAAAATATTGGGGTTGTGTTGATCCTGGTAGTATTATTCTTAAGTAAGTGGAAAGATATATACAAAAGCAAGGGTGATTGTCTGTGATCATT
>CAXPEK010000143.1:0-11005 GCA_964216065.1 Candidatus Actinomarina sp. | reverse complement strand
AATTATAACGATTCCACTTAAGATTTTGATAAGTTTTACTTTTAGCAAATTTTTTGGCTTTCTCATGTAACACTTTTGCCTTATCATGATCTAGTCCCTCAATTTGTGCTAATTCCTCAATATCTATCATTGATATTTCTTCAACTTCCGAAATACCTTCTGCTATTAGTAACCTTGCTAACATATCATCCATTTCCAAGTGATTCACAAAAACTTCGTAAATTTTGTCAGCTTCTTCTTTTCTAATTTTTGCTTCCTGCTCTTCAGTTAAAATATCAATATTCCAACCAGTTAATTTTGAGGCCAAACGAGCATTCTGACCCTTGCGGCCAATCGCAATGCTGAAATCCTTTTCAGGAACCACAGTTTCTATTTTGTTCCTATCTTCATCTATTATAACCTTTAACACACTAGCTGGTGTAAGAGCATTAACCACGAAAGTAGCTGTATCTTCAGACCATTCAACAATATCTATTTTTTCTCCCTTTAACTCATTAATCACAACTTGTACTCTTGAACCCCTTACTCCAACACATGCACCCACAGGATCCAAATTAGACTCTACTGATTTAACTGCTATTTTGGCCCTTACGCCTGGCTCCCTAGCAATAGCTTTAATATTTATGATACCATCATAAATTTCAGGAACTTCTTGGGTAAATAAACTTTCCATAAATTGATTAGAAGTACGTGAAAGATAAATTTGTACACCATTATCTTTTCTAACAACTTCTTTTACACATGCTTTTACCCTATCATTTTGGTTAAGAGTTTCATGCGATATAATGTCAGATCTATCTAAAAAAGCCTCAGCTCCCGAAACATCCAGCAATACACCTTTAGCACTTACTTTTTTAACTATACCACTTACAATAGTACCCACTTTATCCCTAAATAAAGTAAACTGCTTTTCTTTTTCAGCAATCTTAACTTTCTGAACTATAACTTGCTTTACTACTGAAGCTACCAATCTTTTCAAATCAACCGGAGGTAAATCTAATGTTACATAATCTCCAAATTTTGCATCTTGACCGGAAGGAGACTTCTTTACAGTTTCCATAGCAATTTGTGTATTGTAATCGGTTACTTCCTCAACTATTTCTAATCTTCTGTATATTTTAAAACTTCCTGTCTTACGATTGATTTTTGCATTAATATCATATTCAGCACCATATTTCTTTTTTGCTGCTAATTTAATGCCCTGCTCTAAAGCATCTATCACCGCATCAAAAGATATACCCTTTTCTGAAGCAACTGCTTCTATCACCTTAATTAACTCTGAACTACCCGAAATATAATTTACCACTATTTTACCTTATTTTATCGAAAATTACATATAAAAAAAGACGGATAATTCCGTCTAGCTTTCTAAAATAGTCCTATTTTACTAAGATGCAAATTAAAATTTAGAGCTCATCTAGATCTTGCTTGATTAGATTTAACTTTAGTATTGTTTTTTATCATTTTTTCCCATTTAGCTCTTACCTTGGGTGGAAGTTTATTAATAAATTGCTCCATAGGCAAAATATTTTGTTTAACTAAATTATTAATTAACTGTACCGCACAAACAGAAAACTTATTTAGAGCTTCTAACAATTTAATTAAGTTTTTATCATCTGTCTGCATTATATCATTTTTCTTAATTTAGTTATTGCGCTTTCTAATTCTACTATCAATAAAATTAGTTTTTCTTTTATAATTTCCTTATAATTGCCATTTAAATTGTTATTAACTATATTAGTATAGCTGTGCGATAGCTCTTCAACTGATTCTATAGATTGGTCAATGAAATGCTCTATTATTTTGATTCTTTCCAACAATATATTTTCTTCCATATTTCCCATATCTTTTTCTACAACTTTTAGCAACTCTTCTGCTAGTGTAAAAAAATTAGAAATATTTTTGAATGTTAATTCTTGCTCTTTTCTGCTCATGTCTATATTTTGACACATATATCCTACATATTAATATTTTTATGTCAATTTTAGAACAAAATTTAAAATTATTAAAAAAACATCAAGTTATCAAGCAAGGGCATTTTATTTTATCATCTGGATTGCATAGTGAATATTACATTCAATGCGCAAAAATTATGTCAAATCCTGCTATTGCAAAAGAATTTTGCAAAAACTTAGCAGATAAAATTTCTAAGACAATAGATGTTAACAATATTACTAAAATTATAGCTCCTGCTATGGGTGGCCTTCTAGTTGGCTATGAAATAGCTCGCATTTTAAACAAAGAAAATATTTTTTGTGAAAGAGTTAATGGCAAATTTTCTTTTAGAAGAGGATTTACCATAAATAAAGATGATAAAATATTAGTAATAGAAGATGTATTAACAACAGGAAAATCCTCATTAGAAACTTATAATGCAATAAAAGAGTACGAAGCTCAAATAATTGCAGAAGCATGCTTAATTAGAAGAAATCCTAATATTTCTAAGCTTAACAATATACCAATAATTGCATTATTAGATGTTGAATTTCCTACCTATGATGCTAATGACCTACCTAAACATCTATTGCATATTCCAGCAGAAAAACCAGGTAGTAGAGACCTCAAAAAAAATAGTTAACTAAATTAAGTAATATGTCTTATTTGTTGAGACATGGTTTTTTTCCTATAAAATCCGATCTATACAAATAGCTAGAATATCTAGTATTTTGGCCCGCAAGGATAACAAGTCATAAGTATTTTATAGCCCTAATCTTGCTAAGTTCTTGTTGTAATCTAAACCATTTACTTTCTATTGCTGATATGTGCTTTTTAAAACCATACCAAAATTTATAACCTACCTTACAACCAAAATTCGCTTGCTTATCTATTGCAAATTTGTACAAATTTGTATCATTTTACTACTCTTATTTCTACTTTATCTCACTCCTCCCATAAAATACTTAGCAAATGTTAGCAGTTAAATAATGAAACACTTCGCAAAATAGCAAAGAAAAGCAGACAAAATTTTGTTGTATGAAGCAATAAGTTTTGGCATTTATCCAAATTGTTACTCAAAATAATTTCTTATAATAAAATTAATTTATTAATTGTTAATTTATAAAACTCGAGACATTACCCTAAATATAATAAAAACAACTATCTTCACTATTTCTACTTTATGAAATTTATTTTTAAGATTAAAGCCAAATAGCTTATGCTTTAATATGTTCTAATAAAACTGATGATAAATAACGCTCACCATAAGAGGGAACCATAAAAGATATTATTTTATTCTGATTTTCAGAACGCTTAGCTATTTCTAATGCCGTATATGCAGCTGCACCTGAAGATATACAGCCCAATATCCCTTCTTTTAATGCTAAATTTCTTGCTGTGTTTATAGCATTTTCATTCGAAACTAAAAAAATCTCATCAATTACTGATCTATCTAAAATTTCTGGTATAAAACCAGCTCCAATTCCATGTATTTTATGTTCTCCTTGCAAACCTCCAGATAATACTGGGCTATCTTGAGGCTCAACTGCTATAATTTTAATTTTTGGATTAAGTGTTTTTAGCGTTTTACCTACTCCTGTAATAGTACCACCTGTACCAACACCAGCAACAAAAATATCTAGTTTGCCTTCTGTGTCACTCCACAATTCTGCAGCAGTGGTTTGCTGATGAATTGCAATATTTGCCTGATTAGCAAATTGCTGCAAAATAATTGAATCCTTATACTTAGCTTGCAACTCTTCTGCCTTAGAAACGGCACCTTTCATTCCTTTTTTAGCATCAGTTAACACAATTTCTGCCCCGTAAGCTTTAATTATTTTTCTATGATCAGTAAATACAGAATCTGGCATAGTTAAAATTACTTTATACCCCTTGATTGCGGCAACAAAAGCAAGACCTATACCCATATTTCCACTTGTTGGCTCTATTAATATGGTTTTCCCAGCAGTTATTTTACCAGATTTCTCTGCCATATTAATCATATTTACAGCCACTCTATCCTTAACAGAATTAGCTGGATTATAATATTCTAGCTTAGCCAATATAATATTATTGGTTTCATTTAATTTATTAATTCTCACTAAAGGAGTATTACCGGTTAATTCAGTAATATTATTTTTTATTTTCATTTTTTATTCATTATTTAATCAAATAACCTATGGCTAAATATACTTTAATAAAGCTTCTAAACCACAAAAAAATATAAGTAATTTAATATTATATTACTTATTCATAACTAAATTAGCTATATCACTGCGATAATATTTATCCTTCCATTTTACCTGTTTTGCTACTTCATATACTTTATCACAAGCATCTTTGTAACTATTTCCTAAAGCAGTAATATTTAATACTCTACCACCATTAGCTATTAATTTACCATTAACAATTTGAGTACCAGCATGAAAAATATTCACTTGACTAAAATTATCCATATTTGGCAATTTTATTTCAGATCCCTTTTTATATTTACCCGGATATCCCTTAGCAGATAACACTAATGTTACAGCTTTTAAATCATTAAATTCTACATTATAGTCTTCTAAATTACCCTCTGCTGCTGCTATGCATAGTTGCAAGAAGTCACTTTTGAGACGGAATAATATGCTCTGAGTCTCGGGATCACCAAATCTAACATTATATTCTATTAAGTAAGGTTCATTTGCTTCATTAATCATTAATCCAGCAAAAATAATACCTTTATATGGATGCCCTTGCTCAATTAAATAATTGAAGGTAAGTTTTAAGATATTTTCTATCACCTCATTTTCAACCTCTTTAGTCACATAGGGACTAGGAGAATAAGTACCCATTCCTCCAGTATTTGGACCTTTATCACCATCACCTATTCTTTTGTGATCACCCGCATTAGTCAAAACTTTAAAGTTTTTACCATCAGAAATAGCAAAAAAACTTGCCTCTACTCCAGATAAAAATTCTTCTATAACTATTTTACTCATATCACCATAAACTCCAGAAAAAATCTCTCTTACCGCCTTAACAGCTTCTACTATATTTTCTGCAATTATAACCCCCTTTCCCGCTGCTAGACCATCTGCTTTAATTACTTGAGGAAAGTTTTTTTGTTCATGTAAATAATCTATAGCTGCATCTAAATCAGAAAAAACTTCATAATTAGCAGTTTTAATTCCTATTTTATCACATATATTCTTAGTAAATGATTTAGAAGACTCTAATTGAGCACAAAAACTATTACACCCTAAAACCTTTATATTATGCTTCTTAAGATAATCAACAATTCCATCTGATAAAGGTTTTTCCGGCCCAACCATTACTAAATCTATATTTTTATTCAAACAGAAATCTGCAATATCTTGAAATTTAGTTAAATCTAATTGAACACATTCAGCTATTTCTTTCATTCCTCCATTGCCTGGAGCAACATAAAGCTTAGCTAACAAAGGAGACTTAGAAAAACTCCACGCTATCGCATGTTCTCTTCCTCCGCTACCTAGAACTAATATATTCATATTCCTAATAATAAATTATTATCATGCCGTAGCTTCTGTTGAAGCTGTAGGAGAATTTTTAAACATTGCATTCTCATCAGCTATTTCATCTTGGTCTAGTTCTTGGTTAATAAAGTCTCTTCTATGAGCTTCTTTCTTCAATTTAGCTGTATAGAATCCTGTACCTGCTGGTATTAAATTACCAACAATAACACTTTCTTTTAAACCTCTGAGATGATCTTTCTTACCACATACCGAAGCTTCTGTTAAAACTTTAGTAGTTTCTTGGAAAGACGCAGCTGAAATAAATGAATTTGTTTGCAAGGCTGCTTTTGTTATACCCTGTAAAATAGCTTTTGCTTCCGCTTTCTTATAGCCCTCTTTTTCAGCTCTCATGTTAACTTCCGCAAATTCTTCCTTACTTAAAATTTCACCAGGTATTAATGTAGTTTCACCAGCATTAATAACCTCTACTTTCTTAAGCATTTGCAGTAATACAACTTCTATATGCTTATCATCTATTTTCACTCCCTGTAGCCTATATACTTTCTGTACTTCTTTGTTCATATATTCAGACAGTGATTCTATACCCAAGATGCTCAAAATGTCGTGCGGTACTGGGTTACCATCCATTAACAAGTCTCCTCTATTAACATAATCACCTTCATTCACGGCAATATGCTTACCTTTAGGAACTAAATACTCTATGTCATTTATATCTTGATGATCAGACTTAATTATTAATCTTCTTTTTGATTTATAATCTTTACCGTAAATAACAGTACCTGAAATCTCACTAATAATAGCAAAATCTTTAGGCTTTCTTGCTTCAAACAGCTCAGCTACACGAGGCAAACCTCCTGTAATATCAGATATTTTAGAAGATGCTTTAGGTATTTTAGCCAATATATCTCCTGCATGTATTTCTTGCTCATCAGAAACATTTAGTACCGCATTGATAAATAGGAAATATCTTGCATCTATACCCGTTTTTAGTTTTTTAACCTCCCCTTTATCATCTTGTATTACCAAGCGAGGCACTAAATTATTATCACCAGTTGACTTCCAATCAGTAACAACCTTATTTGTAACTCCAGTCGCAAGATCAATCTCCTCATTATATGATATATTGGTCACTAAATCTCTATATTTTACCCTTCCTGATACTTCAGAAATAATAGGAGTATTGTAAGGATCCCATTCTGCAATTCGATCACCTCTCTTAACCTTGTCACCTTCTGAAAATTTTAGCCTTGTACCATAAGGTAGCTTATGCCTTGCTATTTGTGCTCCATTACTTCCAATTAAAGAGATTTGAGCAGACCTGTTTAAAACAACTTTTTGGCCTTTAGAATCAACTACGAGATTTGCATCTATAATTTTTACTGTAGCCTCAGTTGTAGCATCTACAGATGACTGAACCGCACCTCTTTGTGCTGCTCCTCCTATATGGAATGTTCTCATCGTAAGCTGAGTTCCTGGCTCACCTATAGATTGCGCCGCAATAACACCTATAGCCTCTCCTAAGTTTACCATACCACCTGTAGATAAATCTCTACCATAACATTTAGCACAAACTCCAAAGTCAGCCTCACATGATAGTACAGATCTTACAGCTAGTGAATCAATACCATATTCGTTAATTTTTTCAGCAATTTCCTCATCAATTAATTCTCCTTTCTTAACTATAATTTCATTAGTTTTAGAATTAAGTAAATCTTGTGCGGATACTCTACCAAGAATTTTTTCAGCCAAAGGAACTATTATATTTACTCCTTCTATCTCAGTTTTGAGTGTAATTGACTTATCGGTGTTACAGTCAAGCTCAGATACTATGCAATCTTGTGAAACATCAACTAGTCTTCTAGTTAGGTAACCAGAATTTGCTGTTTTAAGTGCTGTATCCGCCAAACCTTTTCTAGCTCCGTGAGCAGAATTAAAATATTCTAATACTGTAAGACCTTCCTTAAAATTAGATGTAATTGGTGTCTCTATAATTTCTCCACTAGGTTTTGCCATTAGACCTCTCATTCCAGCAAGCTGTTTAATCTGCGAAGCAGATCCTCTAGCTCCAGAGTGAGCCATCATATATACTGAATTAATTTGTTCACTATGGTGCCTATCACCAACTACTTCTTGTTTAGAAGAAATATGTTTCATCATATCTTCCGCAACTCTATCAGTACATAAAGACCAAGCATCTATTACTTTATTATATTTTTCACCAGAAGTAATAAGACCATCAGCATACTGTCTTTCAAAATTTTTCACTTCCTTCATAGTAGAATCTATATGCCCATTTTTCTCAGAAGGAATAAGCATATCATCTTTACCAAATGATATTGCTGCTTTAGTAGCATGCTTATAGCCTAATGCCATAAGCTTATCACAGAAAATGACTGTGCTTTTTTGTCCACATGCTCTATAAACTAGGTCTATTAAGTTACTAACTTCTTTCTTAGTCATAGCCTTGTTAACAACTGAAAAGTCTAGTTGATCTGATTCAGGTAAGATACAGGATAAAATAGCTCTTCCAGCAGTAGTATTAATGTAATCTTCCTTGTAACGAAATTTAATCTTACTATGTAATGTAACTGCTCCATCTAGTAAAGCATGCTCAATTTCTGCAATATCACTAAAAATCTTGCCTTCACCAACGGAATTATCCAATTCTAATGAAATATAATATAAACCTAAAATTATATCCTGCGATGGAACAATAATTGGCTTACCATTTGCAGGACTCAATATATTATTTGTAGACATAATAAGTACACGCGACTCTATTTGTGCTTCAAGAGAAATTGGTACATGAACGGCCATTTGGTCTCCGTCAAAATCCGCATTAAATGCAGCACATACTAGAGGATGTAATTGAATAGCTTTACCCTCTATCAGTACTGGTTCAAATGCCTGAATACCAAGTCTGTGTAAGGTTGGAGCTCTATTTAACAATATAGGATGTTCCCTAATTACTTCATCAAGAATATCCCAAACTTCAGATGGAGCTGCTTCTATGTATTTTTTAGCGGCTTTTAGAGAGCTCGTAATTCCATATAATTCTAATTTTGAATAAATAAAAGGTTTAAATAACTCTAAAGCCATTTTCTTAGGAATACCACATTGATGCAATTTTAACTCAGGGCCAACAACTATTACTGATCTTCCCGAGTAATCAACTCTTTTACCTAGTAGATTTTGCCTAAATCTTCCCTGCTTACCTTTAAGCATATCTGTAAGAGACTTAAACGGACGCTTATTAGAATTTTTTAGTGATCTAGCTCTTCGTCCATTATCAAATAATGCATCAACTGACTCTTGCAGCATTCTTTTTTCATTTCTAACGATAATTTCAGGGGCTTTTAATTCTATAAGCCTACGCAAGCGATTATTTCTATTAATTACCCTCCTATATAATTCGTTTAAATCTGAAGCGGCAAACCTGCCACCATCTAACATTACCAAAGGTCTTATCTCAGGTGGAATTACAGGCAGAACATCCATCACCATCCATTCAGGCTTATTACCAGAGTCAAGAAACGATTCAACCAATTTTAATCTTTTTAATACTTTCTTTCTTTTTGCTTCAGAAGTTTCTTCTACTAATGCTGTCCTTAACTTTTTTTGATCTTTTTCTAGATCTATAGCCGCCAACATCTTTTTTATAGCTTCAGCTCCAATTTGAGCTTCAAATGCCTCTTCCCCAAACTCATCTTGAGCGGCAATATACTGCTCTTCTGTTAGAGTTTGCCCATATTTCAAACTTGTTATCCCTGATTCAGTAACAATAAAAGACTCAAAATACAACACTTTCTCTATATCTTTTAAGGTAATATCTAGTAATGTTGATATTCTTGATGGCAGTGATTTAAGAAACCAAATATGTGCAACAGGTGCAGCTAGGTCTATATGGCCCATACGGTCTCTTCTCACCTTAGAGGTAGTTACCTCCACACCACATTTCTCACATATAATTCCTTTATATTTTATACGCTTATATTTTCCACATAGACATTCATAGTCCTTAACTGGACCAAATATTCTGGCACAAAAAAGTCCGTCTCTCTCTGGTTTAAATGTTCTATAATTAATTGTTTCTGGCTTTTTAACCTCACCATACGACCATGATTTTATTTGATCAGGGCTTGCGATTGATATTTTTACTGTATCAAAATCATATTCTACGTTATTAGAATAGTTAAATGAAGCTTGAGATGGTCCAGTACTCATATTTAAAAACCTCTTAGTTATTATATAAAATTATTCTTCTTGCTCTAAATCAATATTTAGACAGAGTGACTTTAATTCCTTTATCATTACATTAAATGATTCTGGAACTCCATAATCAAAATTGCTATCACCTCTTACGACTGACTCATAAAGCTTGATTCTACCACTAACATCGTCAGATTTAACTGTTAACATCTCCTGCAAGGTAAATGACGCGCCATATGCCTGCAATGCCCAACATTCCATTTCTCCAAATCTTTGGCCTCCAAAATGTGATTTTCCTCCTAGTGGCTGCTGTGTTACTAAACTATATGGTCCTATAGATCTAGCATGTATCTTATCATCTACTAAATGATGTAGCTTTATCATGTAAATATAACCTACAGTAACTTTACGATCGAACCTTTCTCCCGTTTTGCCATCATATACAAACATTTGCCCAGACCGATCTAAGCCCGCTTTTTCACATGCTTTAACAATATCAGACTCTTTAGCACCATCAAATACTGGCGTAGCTACAGGAAGCCCTATCTCTAAGCCTTTAGCAAAAGCTTTAAACTCATCGTCTGTAAGTGTGTTAATAAATTCTTCTGCCTTAGTATCTTCATATGCAGCTATCGCTTCTTTTTTAAGATTCTCATAATCTGCTTTTGACTGAGCTTCACCTAGTGCCTTAGCTATGTTTTTTCCTATTGAGTAAGAAGCAAAACCAAGATGTGTTTCTAAAATTTGCCCTACGTTCATTCGTGAAGGTACACCTAGAGGATTAAGTAAAATATCTAACGGTGTACCATCCTCTAAATATGGCATATCCTCAATAGGAACTATCTTCGATATTACACCTTTATTACCATGACGACCAGCCATCTTATCTCCAGGTTGTAGCTTTCTTTTTACTGCAACAAATACTTTTACCGTCTTTAATACACCTTGTGGTAAATCATCTCCACTTTGTAATTTTTCAATATCATCAGCCAAGTATTTTTCAAAATTTTCAGCTGTCAACTCAAATCTCTTAACCAAATCTTCCAGCTGGTCATTTAACTTTTGTTCCTCAACAACGATTTTTTTAACATGAGAAATTGATATATTTACCAAGTCACTTTCTTTAATTACAGAGCTAGCTTTAATATTAGCAACATTCTTAACAGCAGTTTGACCTATTACAATAGAAGCTACTTTTTGTATAAGATGCTTTTCAATAATCTTAATTTTTTCTTCCTTATCTGAGGTTAACTTTGCTATTCTTTGTCTTTCAATAGTCAAGGTTCTTTGATCTTTTTCAACACCCCTCCTAGTAAAAACTATTACATCAATTAAAGTTCCACTTACTCCAGCAGGAACAAATA
>CAXPEK010000142.1:0-5992 GCA_964216065.1 Candidatus Actinomarina sp. | reverse complement strand
GATATAACTCTAATTCTTTAAATAAGATTTGTTTAATAGCTCTTTGTATTAAAATATGGCTATTTTTAACATATTGCATATCAATTTTTAGGGCAGTGCTAAAATCTTTTCTAATATCTAATTTACTTTCTTTTTCAAGAGCATGAGTAATTTCATGTGCCAAAACATATGTTTCGAGAGTTTGGATTTTGATTTGGTGGTTTAATTCTTTGGTAAATACTTTAAAGATTTTATTAAATTTACTAGAGCTGCTACTAATGCAGCAGCCATGCAAGCGTTCAAATTTATTCTTATGCTCTAATATGAATTTTACATTGCCAAGTTCTGCTTTTGTTAATATAGCATCTAAACCTATTTTGAATAAAGAAATTTTATAAAGTTCTTTGAATTTTCCAATAAAGTTATTAGTTTCTTGCTGGTCAGCAAATGTGGCTGAATCTAGTAAAATTTTATCTATGCTTTTCATGATTTACATAATATCATAGGTAATAATTAACTAACATATAATTTTTAAAAAGAAATTTTTATGTATCTCTTAATCGATAATTATGACAGTTTTACCTATAATATAGTACATTATTTAAATGAAGTTGGTGTAGAGGTAAAAGTTAGCAGAAATGACCAAATTACACTTAATGAGATAGCTAAATTAAAGCCTAAAGCTATATTTATATCTCCTGGACCAGCCACACCAAATGAATCTGGTATTTGTTTGGATTTAATAAAAAACTTTAAAGGAAAAATACCAATTTTTGGTATTTGTTTAGGGCATCAAGCGATTGCCCAGGTTTTTGGAGCTAGAGTTATTAGGGCTAAAATTCCTATGCATGGTAAGATTTCTAAAATTATTCATTATGGCCAAGGAGTTTTTAAAGATATACCTAATAATTTTAGGGCAACGAGATATCACTCTCTAATTGTTGAAAGAGAAACTTTGCCGCAAAATTTACAAATTACAGCAGAGACAGATGATGGAGTTATAATGGGCCTTAAACATAGTAATCTAGCTATAGAATCAGTACAATTTCATCCTGAAAGTATTGGCTCTGAATATGGAAAAAACCTTTTACAAAATTTTATCAGTCTTTATAATTAACTTAAAATATTTGCTATGGAAATAATTGAAATAAATATTGGAGATAAAGCATATAAGATCTCTTGCAATATTGGCGAAGAAGATAAGGTCAAAAAATTAGCTGATTTAGTGAATAAAAGATATAAAAAATTAGAAATTAGTCTTGGTAATAAGGCTTCAGCAGAGATTATTTTGGTAATTATGGGCTTAATGCTTGAAGATGAAATTCTAGAATTGCGCCAAGATAACAATGATGTGAAGAATGATAATAATCACAAAATTCAGCATATAGTAAATCGTTTTGATAAAATTATAGCGAGCCTTTCTGTCCTAGAATAAATTATTGAATTTAGATTGAAAAAAATATACAATATGCATAACTGCTTGGTTCGATTTAGGCTTCAAGCGCTTTTGATCGATATTACTTATTTAGGGAGTGGTCACTGAAGATTGTTGTGGCATTCTGCACACTACGCCCACCTTGACAAGACAGGGTCTAAGTAGCAAGCCAACGGCCAAGCGGTTTTATAATAAATAAAATGAGTAACAAAGAACAGCTAAGAGCTTATTTTCGTAAAGTTAGAGAAGAAGTTTCGTGCTCAGAGCAAGAAAAATATCAAATTATAATATTAGCTAAACTTGCAGAATTAACTAGAAATTACAATAAAATTGCCATATTTAATCCTTTAACAGCAGAGCTAAATTTGTGTAAATTAAAGGCTGGGCAGCTTTTATTTCCTAAAATTCAGCAAGATAAGACTTTAAAATTTTATGCTGTAACTGAGCCGCTAGTTATTAATCAAAAATATGGTATTTTAGAGCCAAAAGGTGAGGTTTCTATTGTACCAGAGGTAATAATTTGTCCTTTGCTGGCTTTTGATAAGGAAAAGAATCGTTTGGGCTATGGTGGAGGATATTATGATCGTACTTTCAAAATATATACTACAGCTCTTAAAATAGGTGTGGCATATTCTATCCAGCAAACCAGTCAACTAATAACGATTGATAAAAATGATGTAGCTTTAGATTATATTGTTACTGAAAAGCAAATATTAAGTTAGGCTTTGCTGGCTTCAAGATTTAATTTTGATTTCCTAGATTTTCTTCTTCTTTTGCCCACTCTTCTTTTGCTTACTATATCTCTATCAACAGCAACTCTTTTATAAATATAATCAGTAAGTAAATTGTTTAATTCTTCTTGCTGCTCTCTGAAAAAATGATCAGCTTCTTCTATTACATGGTAATCAATTTCAATGTTTTTCTGGGCTGCTAGCTTATCTGCTAATTTTGCTGGATATTCTTCTGGTACTATTGTGTCTTTATTACCTTGCACTATTAATCCTGAGGCAGTGCATGGGGCTAAGAAAGAAAAATCATAATTATTAGCAGGAGGTGAGATAGAAACAAATCCCATGATTTCTGGTCTTCTCATTAATAGTTGCATAGCCACCCAAGCGCCAAAAGAAAAGCCACCTATCCAAAAAATATTAGAATTAGGATTTTGTGCTTGTAGCCAATCCATTGCAGTGGTGGCGTCAGATAATTCACCTATACCATCATCATATTTACCCTGTGACTTACCAACACCTCTAAAGTTAAAGCGCAAGACAGAAAAACCATTATCAACAAAGCTTTTAAATAAATTATATGAAACTTTATTATTCATGGTGCCTCCATGCAAAGGATGAGGGTGCAGTACTAAAGCAACTGGGGCTTTAGGTTCATTGCTGTGAAAATATCTTCCTTCTAATCTTCCTGCTGGGCCGTTAAAAATAATTTCAGGCATTTTATAAATAATTTAGGTTAACAGATTTATAGTTGACTAATTTAGTCAACTATTTTATAAGTTAGTTAAATTTATAGTAAGTTTAGCTAAAGTCAATATGATACTAACTACTAAGGGAAGATACGCAGTTATGGCTGTGGTAGATTTGGCGCAGCATATCGAGTGTGATAAACCTGCTAAAATGCAAGAAATAGCATCAAGACAGGAAATATCGCTCAATTATTTAGAGCAGATTTTTAATAAGTTAAAACATGCTCGAATAATAACAGCGGTAAGAGGTCCATCTGGTGGTTATTTCTTAAGCAAAAAAGCTGAAACCCTTTATGTTTCAGAAGTAATTGCAGCTGTGGCAGAGCCAATAAAATTTACTAGATGTCAATCTGAAGCTTCTTGTCTTGGCAACTCTAGTAAATGTAAAACTCATATATTATGGCGTGGCCTAGAGAGTAGAGTTGAAGATTATTTGGCAAATATTACTATAGCAGATATATGTAAAGGTAAATTAAAGAAAGATGAAAGAACTTAAAAAACCTATTTATTTAGATTATCAATCTACTACACCAACAGATCCGAGAGTAGTTTCAGAAATGATGCCTTATTTTACAGAAAAATTTGGTAATCCTCATTCTAGGAGTCATGCTTATGGCTGGGTTACAGAAGAGGCTACTGAAATTGCTAGAGAGAGAATTGCTAGTTTGATTAACGCAAATAGTAAAGAGATAATTTTTACTTCAGGGGCTACAGAATCTAATAATTTAGCTATAAAAGGTTTGGCCAGGTTCCACAAAGAAAAGAAAAACCATATAATAACCGTAGTTACGGAGCATAAATGTGTATTAGATTCTTGCCGTAATTTGGAGCAGGAGGATTTTTCTGTTACTTACCTAAAGGTTGATAAAAATGGTTTAATTTCATTAGAAGAGCTACAAAATTCATTTAATGATAAAACTTTATTAGTATCAGTCATGACTGCAAATAATGAAATAGGTGTATTGCAGCCAATTAAGCAAATTGGAGAAATATGCCGTGCGCATAATGTATATTTTCATACAGACGCTGCTCAAGCTTTTGGTAAAATTGCTCTAGATGTAGATGAACTTAATATAGATTTAATGAGTATATCTGGTCATAAAATTTATGGTCCCAAAGGAATAGGTGCTTTATATGTAAGAAGAAGGCCAAGAGTAAGGTTGCAATCTTTGATTAGTGGTGGAGGCCAAGAGCGTGGTTTTCGTTCTGGTACTTTGCCGACCCCATTAATTGTAGGGCTTGGCAAGGCAGCAGAGCTAGCAAAAATTGAAATGCAGGAAAATGAAGCCCATATTAATCGTTTAACTACCAAATTGCATGAGGGATTAAAGAGTAATATTGCCGATTTGTTTTTGAATGGTGACGCTGAAGCTAGGATTTGTGGTAACTTAAATTTAAGTTTTGCTTATATAGAAGGAGAGTCGATGATTATGGCGATTAAAGATTTAGCAGTTTCTTCAGGTTCTGCTTGTACTTCTGCTTCTTTAGAGCCTTCATATGTATTAAAGGCAATAGGGGTTAGTGAAGAATTAGCACATACCTCAATTCGTTTTGGTATTGGTAAATTTACAACTGAGGCAGAAATAGATTATGCGATTAAAGTCATTAGCAATTCAGTAGCAAAATTAAGAGAGTTAAGTCCATTATGGGAAATGGCACAAGAAGGGATAGATTTGAATTCAATTGAATGGTCAACACATTAAGAAGGTATAAATATGGCTTATAGTAAAGAATTAATGGAACATTATAATAATCCTAAAAATGTTGGCTCACTAGATAAGAATAGCCCCGAAGTGGGTACTGGTTTGGTAGGTGCTCCAGCTTGCGGTGATGTAATGAAATTGCAAATTAGAGTAAATAAAGAAACTGGTGTAATTGAAGATGCAAAATTTAAGACTTTTGGCTGTGGTTCTGCTATTGCTTCTAGCTCTTTAGTTACCGAGTTAGTTAAAGGTAAATCAGTGAGTGAGGCAACAGAAATTAAAAACACAGATATTGCTAAAGAATTATCTTTACCTCCAGTGAAAATACATTGTTCGGTATTGGCTGAGGATGCTATTAAAGCTGCAGTCAAAGATTATCAGGATAAAAACTTACAAAATGGCTAAAAACCACCAAGATTTTTCTAACAAAAAGGTTTCTTACTTAAAGGTAACAGAAGCAGCCATTGCGGCTATTAAACAGAAGATATCTGATAAAGATGACTGTTTTGGTATAAAGATCGCTATTAAGACCAGAGGATGTTCTGGTATGGCTTATAATATTGAATATGCAACTACTAAGATTGTAACAGAATATGATGAACTTGTAGAGCTTAAGCAAGTAAATATTTTTATTGATCCTAAAATTTCGTTATTTTTATTTAATACAGAATTAGATTTTGTTGAAAAAAAAACGGAGGGTGGTTTAGTGGTGGAATCTGGTTTTGTGTTTAATAATCCTAATGAAGCAGGACGTTGTGGTTGTGGAGAATCATTCTATGTCTGATCGGTTTCTTTGTTATAATTGTCAGAATGAGCATATAAAAGGCACTATATTTTGTAGCAAATGTCATTTTATTCAGCCTATTACTGTAAATAATTATTTTGCTCTATTTAATTTAGAGGAAAGGTTTGATCTAGATCTATCAGATTTAGAGCAGACTTATTTAAAGTTGCAGCAACTGCTACATCCTGATAAATTTGTTACGAAAACAAAAACGGAGCAAATTCTGGCTTTAAAACATAGTAGCTTGATCAATAATGCTTATGATATTTTGAAATATAATTTAAGTAGAAGTGAGTATTTGCTGCAGTTACATAATATAATTATTAATCAGGATACAAATAATAATATTAAAGCTGATATAGAGTTGCTAGAGGAGATTATGGAATTAAGAAATAGCCTAGATGAAGCTGAGCAGCAAACTCAAATCGAAGAAATGGCTTGTAGCCAAAAGCGCAATAAAATAGCTATAATTGCTAGAATTAGGAATTATTTTGCGCATGAAAATTATCAGCAAGCGGCAATTGAAACCATAAGATTGCGTTACATTAATAAGCTGATAGCAGATATAGAACTAAAATTATCAATGTTGAAATTATGAATTTAATAAATATTAG
>CAXPEK010000141.1:0-2146 GCA_964216065.1 Candidatus Actinomarina sp. | reverse complement strand
AATCTCAAATGCTAGAAGCTAATCTATCAATAGAAAATTTGGCAAAGCAAATAAAAGATGAGCAAGATAGAATTCGTTACCTTAAGGCTTCTTTTGCCCATGTGATTAAATTAATAAACCATGAATTAGTAAAATCTTTTGATAATAATAATAATTTGATAGAAAGATTAGTTAGCAAATAAAATTACATTAAAAATACTTCAGGCTGTAACTAGGCTTAGCCGAGATAAATAGAGCAAAAATTTGCTATCAAATAAACTATCTAAAAAACTATAAACTAGCTCATTAATATAAGACTTCAATTAGAATTTTTCATTAGTTAAAGTAAGTGGATGCTGTTTATACCAAATTCTATCTATAAACCTATTTTTATTCTGCAATTTTAACCTATAAATTCCAAGCTAAATTTTAAATTAGCTAAGGCTAGTCCTGCAATTTTAGCTTAAAATTTCTGAAACTAATATTATTGAATAAAACAGTTTTATAGATAGGAATTGGTATTAGCTGCGCAGTAAAAACAGAATTTATTATCAAAGCAGTAAAATTTTGTATAAAAAATTAGCTAATAATTCTTGCGGTGATAATTTTTTGTTTTTAGCATAGATAATAGTTTAAAATGAAAAAAAAACAACTACCTCAAAAAATTTGTGTAACATGTAAAAGAGCTTTTAATTGGCGTAAAAAGTGGGAGAAAATTTGGTCTGAAGTTAAATATTGCTCAAAAAAATGTCGCAGTAATAAAGTAAAGAAGCTAAATAATTAGCTAACAGTGTTTTATACCAAATCCCTTCTATAAACCTATTTTTATTCTGCAATTTTAACTCCATTAATTCCAAGCTAAAATTTTAAATTAGCTAAAGCTATTCCTGCAATATTAGCTTAAAATTTCTGAAACTAATATTATTTACTAAAAACAGCTTTATAAATGGGATTTGGTATAATAAGCTAATAAGGTTACAAGAAACAAATATTGCAAATTAAATTGCAGAGGTTTAGCTTTAAGGAGTTAATTTATAATTAAAATCATGGAAGCGCTTATATTGATAATTTTGGCTATACTAATAATTGTAGTGATATTTTTTGCGACAAATATTTTATTTATCGTAGAACAGCAAACAGTAGCAATAATTGAAAGATTTGGCAAGTTTGTTGCAACGGCAAATCCCGGTTTAAATATTAAATTACCAAGCCCAATAAGCATGGTAGCTAAAAAAGTGAGTCTGAAAATATTACAATCAGATCATGAATTAGGCATTAAAACTAGAGATAATGCTTTTATAAAATTACCAGTAATTACTCAATTAAAAGTATTAGAACATAAAGTGGCAGATTCTTTCTATAAGCTGGATGATCCAATTAATCAGATAAATTCTTTTATTTTAAATATTATTAGATCAAAGGCAGCGACCTTAAATTTAGAAGATATATATACTAAAAAAGATGAAATTGCCTCTCATGTTACAGAATCTTTAAGTGCTAAAATAGAAGAATATGGCTATGAAATAGTTGATGTTCTAGTAGATGAACCCGAGCCATCACCAGAAGTAAAAGAAGCTTATAATAGTGTAATTGCCTCACAAAGAGAGCTAGATGCTTCAAAAAATATTGCTGAGTCTAAAAAAATATTGTTAATAGGTGAGGCAGAAGCAGAAGCCAGAAGTCTTGAGCTAAAAGCGGAATCTTATGCTATACAACGCAAACTTATTAGCAAGGGTATTTCTGAGGCCTTAGATCAGCTTAAAACTAAAAATATTAATCATCATTATGTGCTAGAATTTATAGCCGGAATTGATTATAGAGATGCTTTACGTGATGTCGCTAAATCAGATTCAAATACTCTGGTTTTTTCAAATAATCCTAAAGATGATTTGCAAAAACTACTGCCTAAATTGTTGCAAAATGATATAAGCAAGAAAGATAAAAAATCTGCCAAAGTTAAAGTAGCTAAAGCAAGCAAAGATAACTTCGAAGCAGATAATCCTTGGGAGTAATAATCTAATTTGATATATAAAATGCTATCTGAGAATTCTGATGATAATTTTCATCAATTGCCGTTGTAATATGAAATTATGACTAAAGAAAGCAAGAATATTTTAGGTGGTAAATTGGCAGCATGTTGCTTTGATCCTATGACTGGATTTTTTCG
>CAXPEK010000140.1:0-10011 GCA_964216065.1 Candidatus Actinomarina sp. | reverse complement strand
ATATATAGTTTTTTATATTTACTTTTAATTTCAGCTGCTACTTGTTGGCTTATTAGCAACTGGTCATTATTATCGCAAATATTAAGTAGTTTAATTTGTTCTTGTTCAGCTAAAATTTTATCTAGAGCTTTGGTAAGACTCAGTTCTGCCTGATTAATTAGCTCGTCACTTAAGCCATTGGCACCAATATTCTCGGCTAGAGAATATTGATTATCAATAGTAAAAGAAAAATTATGCGGTTGCATTTTTTTGTGCATTACGCAGCTCTTTAGTTGCAAGCACCATTTCTTTTAGAGCAAGCTCAACTTCAGGCCAGCCTCTGGTCTTTAAGCCACAATCAGGATTAACCCATATTTTTTCTGCTGATAATACTTTAAGTGCTTTAACTAATAATTCTTTCATCTCATCTCTAGTTGGCACACGAGGAGAATGTATATCATATACTCCAGGACCAATCTCATTAGGATAATTGAAATTAACAAATGCATCTAAAAGCTCCATTTGCGATCTTGAAGTTTCAATCGAAATTACATCAGCATCCATAGCTGCTATAGCTTCAATAATATCATTAAATTCAGAATAACACATATGTGTGTGAATTTGGGTTTCGTCATTTGCCGTTGCTTGAGATAATTTAAAAGAGTTAACCGCCCACTTTAAATAGCTTGACCATTCAGCACGATGAATAGGCAATCCTTCTCTAATAGCTGGCTCGTCTATTTGAATAATGCCAATACCATTTTCTTCTAGATCTTTTACTTCATCTTGAATGGCAAAACCTATTTGTTTACAAGTAATTTCTCTAGCTTGATCGTCACGTACAAATGACCATTGCAAAATGGTTACAGGACCAGTTAACATGCCTTTTACAGGTCTCGTAGTTTGTTCTTGTGCATATTTAGACCAGCGTACTGTCATTGCTTGTGGTCTTGAAACATCACCATAGATTATAGGAGGTTTAACACATCGGGAACCATAGCTTTGCACCCAGCCATTTTTGGTGAAAGCAAAACCATCTAGCTGCTCACCAAAATATTCCACCATGTCATTTCTTTCAAATTCACCATGCACTAAAACGTCAATATCTAATTCTTCTTGTCTTTTGATACATAAACTAGTTTCACTAGCAATAAATTGATCATATTCTGCTTGTGAAATCTCACCTTTTTTCAAGGAAGATCTATGTTTTCTAACATTGGTAGTTTGCGGAAAAGAACCAATAGTAGTAGTTGGATAAAGTGGCAAATTAAATATAGCTTTTTGTTTTGCAGCCCTAATATCATATGGATTTTTACGTTCATAATCTGCATCAGTTAAAGCAGAGACACGCTGCTGTACCGCCAAGTTATTTACTTTGCTTGAATTTTTTCTTAAATTAATAGCATTTTTATTAGCTGTTAAATATTTGCTATCAGCCGTACCATTTAAGTAGTTGGCTAAGTAGGAAATTTCTTCTAACTTTTGTGTCGCAAAAGCTAACCAATTTTTAAGTTCTGGATCAAGCTGATCTTCTGTCGCTAAATCCACCGGACTATGTAATAAAGAACAACTAGGAGCAATAATTACTCTTTCAGAACCTAATGTTTCTATCGCCTTTTTTGCTAATGTAAGAGATGCTTCTAAATTGTTAATCCAAATATTGCGGCCATTAATTAAACCAAGCGATAAGCTGGCATTATCAGGTATATTTTCTAATAATTGATCTAATTCTTCAGGAGCTCTCACCAAGTCAATATGGTATGATTTTGCTGGAATTGCAAAAAAGCATTGTCTATTTTCCGCAAGTGCCGCAAAATAGGTGGTTAAATGTAAGTTAAGATTATTAGCTGTGCAAGCAGCAGAGATTTTAGCGTAAGCTGTTTGGTAATAAGCTCTGATTTGCTCATCTAAATCTGTAACCAAAGCTGGTTCGTCTATTTGGATATCTTTTACTCCTAAAGTAGCTAATTTAGCAATTATTGCAATATAACATTCAACTAAGCCATCTAGCAAACTATATTTATCAAAATTTGTACCTTTAGTTTTTCCAATGGTTAGTAAGGTTATTGGCCCTACCAATACAGGTCTAGTTTCAAAACCTAAATTTTTAGCTTCTAAATATTCAGCAAAAATTTTATTACTAGCAATTTTAAAATTTTGTTCTTTGGTAAATTCAGGAACTATATAATGATAGTTAGTGTCATACCATTTAGTCATTTCCATAGCTGGAACATCTATAGCTTCCTTTTGCAAGCCTCTTGCCATAGAAAAATATGTATCTAAATCTATCTCTTCTTGGTTATTTTGGTAAATATCTGGTATAGCACCAACCAAACATATAGTATCTAAAATTTGATCATAAAATGAAAAATCATTAGAAGGAATATAATCAAGCTTAAATTTGCTTTGTAGCTGCCAATTATTTTTTTTAATTTTACTTGCTTCATTATTGAGCTCATCTAAGCTAATCTTGCCTTTCCAATAATTTTCAACCGCTTTTTTCAACTCTCTATTTTGTCCAATTCGGGGGAATCCTAAATTTGCAGCTTTAACCATGTTACACCTAGTAGTAATTAAGCTGGTTTTGTAAATCAAAATTCGGCATCTTGCAAGTATTTTTACATAATATTTAGCTTGTTTTGTTTTGTTTAAAATTTTTCGTAAAAAAAAGTGGTAGTATTTTGGTTTGCAATACTACCAAGGATAAGTGGTTTTCAGGTTGCTAAATTAAATTTAGATTAGTACAAATAATTAACAAGTTGCTATGGAGGAGGTTTTTCTTTATTAAGAAAAATTTCCTTCTTTTTTTAATATACTTTTTAATCAATAATCTTCAATAATCTCAAGTAAAATTCAATCCTAGCAAGGTAAGAAGTTATATTTAAACCATATTTTTGTAATATCGTAATATACAAATCCCCTCTATAAACCTATTTTTATTCTGCAATTTTAACTCCATAAATTCCAAGCTAAATTTTGCATTAGCTAAGGCTAGTCCTGCAATTTTAGCTTAAAATTTCTGAAACTAATATTATTGACTAAAAACAGTTTTATAAATGGGAATTATTATATTTTATTTGCTGCATCATTGAATATGGTTATAAAGATAGGTTTGTTGCTTTAACTATATGATTTCTGTGGATTTGGCCTTAAAAATATGCTAAAATATAAGTAGGATATTTGAGTGATTTTATGATTACATTTAATAAAACTAGTAGTAAATTTAATGGCAATAAAGACGCACATAAAATAAAAATTGATGCTACCACTAAGGGTAAAATAGCTCCAGAGCAAGCTTTCGCTGAGCCAGAACAGCGTAATTGTCAGGATGAGCATGAATCAATTTATGTAGAAGAATATAGCGCATATCAACAGAAATTAGCCAAAAAAAATAATTTATTACTTAAAAAACTACTTGATCCACCAGAAAACCCTATCAATAGGGCCAAAAGAATATTAAAAAAATCACTATTAGGAACACAGAGTAAAAATAATAATGGTTTTTCTAGATAATAAATTAGATTAATATTATTAATTAAGGCACAAGATTAATTATATTATGACAAAAAAAACTATTATTTGGTTTAGAAATGACTTGCGGTTAAGTGATAATGCGGCTCTTTCTTTGGCTAGTAAGCAAAATAACGAAGTAATTTTTATCTATATTTATAATCCAAAAGAGCAGATAGGTGCTGCTGCTAAATGGTTTTTGCATAATGCATTAATAGCTTTGGCTGCTGATCTAAAAAAATATTATGGGGCCAAACTATTAATAAAAATGGGTGATGAAGCAGAAATTTTAACTGCTTTAATTGCTAAATATCAAATTACTAAAATTTTGTGGAATCGCCTTTATGAACCTCAAGCTATTATTCGTGATAGTAAGCTCAAAGCTCAATTTAAAAAACAAGCTATAGAGGTGCAAACTTTTAACAGCTCTTTATTATTTGAGCCAAATTTTATTAAAAATAATGCAGGAAATTTTTTTAAGGTTTTTTCTCCTTTTTGGCGTAAATGTCTCAGTGTCATAGATTCAGTAAATATGCCTTTTACTAGACCAGATAAGGTTAATTTAGTTAAATTAGTGGAAGATAATCAAAGCTCTGTGGCAGATTTGGCATTATTGCCTACTAAGCCTAATTGGGCAAAGAATTGGTCCAATTTATATAAAATATCAGAAGAAGATGTGCATGCAAAGGCAC
The DNA here is from genome assembly GCA_964216065.1 of Candidatus Actinomarina sp. Lineage (GTDB taxonomy): Bacteria > Pseudomonadota > Alphaproteobacteria > Rickettsiales > JABIRX01 > JABIRX01. The sequence continues at coordinate 5,830 of CAXPEK010000140.1, read as the reverse complement.
AAGATTTTATTGTGAATAAAGTAATAAATTATAAAAATGCACGTGATTTTCCAGGTCAGGATGCTACTAGTTTAATGTCACCATTTTTACATTTTGGTTTAATTAGTCCTAAATTATTATATTTTAAATTAATACCTTATTTAGCTGATCACAAAGGGGCGGTACATTATTTAAGTGAATTAGGATGGCGTGAATTTTCATATTATTTGCTTTATCATTTTCCTGCCTTAGAAACTAAAAATTTTAATGCTAAATTCGATGGTTTTAGTTGGGAAAATGATCAAGAAAAATTGCAAAAATGGCAAAAAGGTCAAACAGGTTTTCCGATTATAGATGCAGGTATGAGGCAATTATGGCAGACTGGTTGGATGCATAATCGCGTTAGAATGATTGTAGCTTCATTTTTAATTAAAAATTTACTTATTGACTGGCGTTATGGTCTGGCATGGTTTGCTGATTGTTTAATTGATGCAGATAAAGCAGCCAATGCAGCCTCATGGCAATGGGTTGCTGGAAGTGGAGCTGATGCGGCTCCTTATTTTAGTATTTTTAATCCGGTTACACAAAGTTTAAAATTTGATCCTGAAGGTGTTTATATCAGAAAATGGGTACCTGAAATAGCTCATTTAACTAATGCTCAAATTCATCAGCCAGAAAATATAGCTGGATATTTTCCACCCATGGTAGATTTAGCTAAGACTCGAAATATTGCTCTAGAAAATTACAAAAAACTATGAATAACGAAGCGCAAAAAAGATTAGTTTTAGTAGATGGTTATAGTTTTTTATTTAGGGCATATCATTCTATGCCTCCTTTAACTAACTCTGATGGGGTGGTAGTGGGTGCTTTATATGGTTATAGTAATATGATCCTAAAAATTCGCAATGAATTGGCCGCATCTCATTTTGCGGTAATTTTGGATCATGGTGACAAAACTTTTAGAAATGAGATTTACCCAGAATATAAAGCAAATAGACCTCCAGCTCCAGAAGATTTAAAACCACAATTTCCTTTGGTAAGAGAAGTTACCGAGGCTATGAATATTGCTACATTAGATCAAAGCGGTGTTGAAGCTGATGATATTATTGCTACTCTGGCTTTAGCCGCAGAACAGCAAGATTTAGAGGTAACTATAATTTCCTCAGATAAAGACCTGATGCAGCTAGTTAGCCCAAGGATTAAACTTTTTGATCCAATGAAGCAAAAAATTATTGATGAAGAAGCGGTTTTTGCCAAATTTTCTGTATATCCAGATAAAATATTAGATTTGCTTGCATTAAGTGGTGATAGCGCAGATAATATTCCTGGAGTTCCAACTATTGGACCTAAAACCGCAGCTGAATTACTGAATAATTATGATTCGCTAGAGGGTATATATCAAAATATTGCTGCAATTAAGCAACCAAAAAGACGTGAAACTTTAATTAATAATAAAGAACAAGCTTTTTTGTCCAGAAAATTAGTCGCATTAAAACAAGATGTAGCAGTAATAGAGAATTTCTCTGAATTAGCAGTACAAGAAATAAACCAGATTAAATTAGCAAAATTTTTTAACAAACATGGCTTTAAAACTTTGCTTAGTAAAATAGGAAGTGAGCTTTTGACAAAGGAAGAAAATAATAATTATAATTTTCACATAGTTAAAATTACTTCTGAGTCAGATTTAAAAATTGCCTTTAAAAAAGTAAATTTAGCAGCAGAGATTTTTATTGCGAACTGGAAGCAAGATTTATTTATTGTAGCTGAGAGTGAGATTTTTCATTTTGTAAAAATAGCAGCAGAAACTGATTTATTAGGCCATAATTTAACTGGTTATCTAGATCAAACTCTTGAAAGCTCATTAGAAGAAATTTTATTAGATAAGAGTATTAAAAAGATTTTTTTTGATTTTAAGTTATTTTACCGTGACTATCATTTTAGTAAAAATGATTTCGTTGCTGATAATTTAGTGCATTATGCTGAAAATTTTTTAGATTATAGAAGCTTGGCTTTTTTAGCTAATGAACCAGATAATGATTTTTGCGAAGCAAAAAGTGAATTATCTTCAGAACAGCTTATTGCTAGATTTTCAGAATTATATTTAAGAACTTACAAATACCAAAATTATTTAATAGAACAGCAACAATTTGCTTTGTTTCAGCATTTAGATTTGCCTTTTTTAAAAATTCTAGCTGGTATGGAGAAAACGGGTTTTAAAATTTCTGTTGCTGAATTAGATAAATTAACTCTTGAATTTGCTAAGCACATAAATCTTTTACAGCAGGATATTTTTAAATTAGCTGGCACAGAGTTTAACATTGCTTCACCTAAGCAATTAGGAGAAATATTATTTAATAAATTAGCAATTGAAACTAAAAAGAAAAGTAAGAAAAGCAAGAATCTTTCTACCTCGCAACAAGTATTAGAAGAATTGAGTATAGCTGGTTATGAAATAGCAACAAAAATTCTTGCTTGGCGACGTTATAGTAAATTAAAAAATACTTATAGTGAGGCTTTGCCAAAACAAATATCTGCAAAAACAGGTAGAGTGCATAGCATATTTTCTAATACTACTACTTCTACTGGTAGGATTAGCTCACTTAACCCTAATTTACAAAATATACCGGTACGTAGTGCAGAAGGAGATAAAATCAGAGAAACATTTATTTGTGCATCTGGTTATAAATTAATTTCGGCTGATTATTCGCAAATAGAATTACGGTTATTAGCAGAAATAGGTCAAGTTACTAAATTACAAGATGCTTTTAAACAAAATATAGATATTCATGCTGCTACGGCCAGCGAGGTTTTTGCTGTTGCAGAAAATAAAATAGATGCAGAATTAAGAAGAAAAGCTAAAACTATTAATTTTGGTATTATCTATGGCATTAGCAGTTTTGGTTTAGCTGAAAGATTAAACATTACCAGAACAGAAGCGAAAGATTATATTGAGTTATATTTTAGGCGTTATCCAGAGATTAAAAATTATATGGATAGCACAATAGCAAATTGTAAAAAAAATGGTTATGTAGAAACTATATTGGGGCGTAAGTTATTTTTTAATAATTTAAATTCAAATAATTTTGCACTAAGAAATTTTGCAGAAAGGGCGGTAATAAATGCTCCTTTGCAAGGTAGTGCAGCTGATATTATTAAAGTTGCTATGCTCAATATAGCTGAGCAAATAGCATTAAATAATTTACCTATGAAGCTAGTTTTGCAAGTACATGATGAGCTTATTTACGAGGTAAAAGAAGATTTTACTATAGCTGCAAAAAATCTAATCAAGCAACATATGGAAAATGCAGTAAAATTATCCACCCCTTTAATTGTAGAAGTAAATAGCGGTGATAATTGGCATGAGATACATTAATTTTTATTATGTATAATACGACTAGCAGAGCGGTAAGTTACTTCTAATATATAATCATAAATTTGTAATCTAACATTATGGTTATAAAGGGCTTTAAAAGCTAACTTAACATTAAGTTGATCGCGTAAAAGATGAATACCTATATTATAACAAATTTTTAACATTTGTTTACCTTTAGCAGTTAGGGCTCCTTCAGCTACAAAAATAGTGGGATCATAGCCAGAAATATTCATCATAAAATGATTAATATCATTTTGTACTACTTCTTTAATTTGATATATTAATTTAGGATTAGCGTTTTTAAATAAATTTAAAGCCAACCTAAAGGGAGAATATTTAAAAGAATTAGCTAAATATTTATTAATACCTGCTTCAATTGCAGTAACAATTTCAGCATTGAAATTTCTATCATTAATTTTTATTTCTGGCATAGTATAAATTATTTATTTCTATTATATTATAATAATTGATTTGTGCATGTATATTATTTCTTTATTTGTAGCAGTTAATATAATATTTTGCTATTTTATCTTTGGTATTAGCTATAAGAATGATAAAAAACTTTGCTATTATAGAAAATTAGTTTTACTGATAGCATTTAGCATTAAAATTACAAAGAATTATAGTTAGTTTTTATGTATAAAAAAATTGATGATAGCCATATATATTATGAAATAATCAATAAGGATAAACCAGAAACCATAATTTTTATACATGGTTTAGGAAGTGATAATAGCTGTTTTAGAGCTTATTTACAATATTTTACTAATTATAGAATTATAGTTTTTGACTTACCAGCTTTTGGCAAAAGCAACAATAATAAAGCCTATAATTTGGCAGAAGAAATTAGGCTAACCACTAAATTTATTAAAAGTTTTAAATTAACTAATTACCATATAGTTGCTTATTCTTTAGGGGGAATTATAGCGATGCAGCATATAGCGCAGCATCAAAATATGGTTAAAAAGCTTATTTTGATTAATACACCTCTAAGCTTAGTAAGGGTTAGCTACTTAACTAGATTAATGCTAATTTTACGCTATTATTTTAGCTTTATTTTGCCATTTAAATTATTAGCAAAAATAATCTGTAACAATTTATTTAGTGCTAATGAAGCATTAGCTAAGCTATTTTATAAGCAAATTATTAATTCAGATCGTAAGACTTATAAAAATATTGTAAAAAATCTTAAATATTATGATATAGCTAATTATCAGCATAAACTATTTAATACAGAATTTTTAGCGCAAATTAACCGTAAAATTTTATATATTTTTGGCACTGAAGATAAATTAATTGATAGCCAAAGTCAGCTTAAACTGAGCCAAGCTAAAAACTATAAGCTAATTAATGGTAATCATGGCTTATTTGAAGAACAGCAAGTAAAAGAAATTGGTCAAGAAATTTTAAAGTTTATTGCTGAGCTATAATACCAAATCCCATCTTTAAACCTATTTTTATTCTGCAATTTTAACTCCATAAATTCCAGGCTAAAATTTTAAATTATCTAAGGATAGTCCTGAAATTTTGGCTTAAAATTTCTGAAGCTAATATTATTGACTAAAAACAGCTTTATAGATAGGAATTGGTATAATAGCAAAATTACTTTACAAAGCTTAAATCGCTATTATTAAACAGATAAAAAGGCTACAAACACTAGAAGTTGCAGCCTTTTTTAGGAGATAATATTTTTGCTCTTAAATATTTGATGAAATAAAAATGAATCACTTATCTGGAAGGTACATTGGTTGAAATCTTGCTTAATTCTTCAATAAGCTTTTCAGTAGCATCTCTAGAAATTGGTTTCATGTTATGCTGATTACTGTTAAATTTAACAATCTCGTTTACATCACGTAATTTATCAACAAAAAACATAGTTGGTTCACCCTTAACAATTGCTTTAGCAATATTTGGTGCTGAATCTGTAGGTTTGCTATTCTCATCAAAATGCTGGGACCAAGTTTTTTCAGTAACCACTGTCAAACCATTAAGTATATTATCTTTCTTAGCATGTTTTGTAATAAATTCTTTAGTTGCAGCTTCATGTGCTGAGTCTGCTAAAAGAAAACTTTTTCTGTGCGCTTCACTAGAAAAACTTTGACTATTTACAGTAGTTGCTGCTATTCTTTGAGCTAGAGTATTCAAATTATTTTGAGTCAATCCTATTAATCCTCTTACTAATTTTGTTGCAAAATTTTGTTTCGACATTTGTACCTCTTTATATTAGTTGCACTTTAATTATAGCATAAAAATAATAGTAATGCAAGTTACACTAGAATTAGGTGATGTATCAACTTTTACATTTGATGATAAAATAGCTAAATTATACCAGATCCCATCTATAAACCTAATTTTATTCTTCAATTTTAACTCTATAAATTCCAAACTAAAATTTTAAATAAGCTAACAGTGTCTAAGGCTAGTCCTGCAATTTTAGCTTAAAATTTCTAAAACTAATATTCTTAACTAAAAACAGCC
>CAXPEK010000139.1:0-2233 GCA_964216065.1 Candidatus Actinomarina sp. | reverse complement strand
ATGTTTCGACAGTTAAATTTTCTAGTCAAGCATATAATGATGGCATTGAAATGGATTATGAAATTATTAGCTTTAGCACTAAAAATAAGCAGCCAAGTGAGTGGTATATATATATTCCAGCAATTTTTCTTTTACTCTTAATTTATTTCATGCAAGTTAAGAGAAAGAATATTTTACTAGTGAGGCCTTAAATATGTATAATAATATTTTATATCCAATTGATATTTATGAAAAAGAATCTTGGCAAAATTCTCTGCCTATTGTTACTGAATATGCAGTTAGTTTTGAAGCTACAGTTCATGTTATGACTGCTATACCAGATTATGGTATGAATTTGGTATCACAATATTTTCCAAAATCTGCAGTTGACAAAGTGATAGATAATACTAAAGAAGAACTACATAAATTTGTAGAGGATAAATTTAATAATAGTAAGGTTCATATAGGAAATATTATTGTTAAAAAGGGTGGATCAGTATATCAATCAATTATAGATGTGGCAGAAAAAATTGATGCAGATCTAATCTTAGTTTCTGCTCATAGGCCAGAATTAAGAGATTATTTATTAGGGCCTAATGCGGCAAAAGTGGTTAGGCATTCAAAAAGATCTGTGCTAGTTATGAGGTAATAAAGCTAAAATGGCTTATGATTTGGTTGCTAGGGTTGAAGCAGAATTAAATAAAGTTGCTAATTTAGTTAGAAATTATCTAGATGAATTACTAACCACAGATAGTGGGCAGCATATTACAAGTTTAATAGAGCCTATACGCTATTCTACTCTATCATCTGGTAAGATGGTAAGAGCATATTTAGTATATAGTTTTTGTAAGATGCTAAATGTTAACCATGTGTCATTTCTAAGAATTGCTTCAGCAGTAGAATTAGTACATTGTTATTCGTTAATACATGATGATTTACCGGCTATGGATGATGATAATTTGCGCCGTGGAAAAAATTCATGTCATAAAGAATATAATGAGGCAACGGCAATATTAGCGGGAGATGCCATACAATCATTAGCATTTGAGGTGATAACTAGTCATGATATTTCTGATAATCCTAATAATATTATTAAGTTAACTGCTGATCTTGCTAAGGCGATAGGTTATAATGGTATGGCAGGGGGGCAATATTTAGATATTCTGGGCGAAGATGATACTATAGATAAAATAATACATTTACAAACCTTAAAAACAGGAAAGCTAATAGAATATTCCTGTTTAGCTCCTACTATTATATCCAATCCTAAAAGAGATATCAAAATTGCTATTAGTGGCTTTGCGCATGATATAGGTTTAGCTTACCAAATAAGAGATGATTTGTTAGATATTAGAGGCAATATAGACATTGTAGGTAAAAAATTAAATAAAGATAAGGACAATGGTAAAAATAACCTAGTTAATTTTTTAGGAGCTGAAAGAGCGACTCAACAAATTGAGATATTGGTAGAACAGGCCAAGGGTCATTTGAGTATTTTTGGCGATAGGGCAGAAGGTTTAATATTCTTAGCGGATTATTTGCTGCATAGAGAAAGATAAATTATGTTATTAAGTGAGTTATATTGGTTTATTTTTTTTGATGAATTAACAGGTGCCATTTTGATGCCTTTTAATCAAAAATATGTGCTTTCTAGCTCATTGGTTCTTAATGAGAGATTAAACATTCAATATGCTTATATTACAGCTTTTGGTGGCGCAATTATGGGCTCTATAATTAACTTTCTTTTAACCAAGATAATTTTAAATGGTTTTAATTTTAAGCATAAAATTAATCAAAAAATTAGATTAGTGATCATAAGCAGCCTTATATTATTGCCCCTTAATTTTTTTGGTCCAATTTTCTCCGCATTCGCGGCAATGATTAGGTTAAGATTTTCTTTCTACTTTGCTTCAATTAGCTTAGTGTATTTTACTTATTTTCTTATAAAATTTCTTATATTTATAAATTAATACTAAATCCAATCTTTGCATACATTATTAATGGTTCTAATATGTAGTTATTTTGATCCTAAATATTGATTAGCCAAGCTAAAAAAATTATATCAGAGAAGATTGACCTATTAGCTGAACAGGAGTTAAAGAAATTAAGGAATGAAGGGACTTTATTTAATACTATTTTAGTTTTATAATTGACCCTTTATATAGTTTGCATTACAAATAGTCATAAACTGTTGTTTAGTCATAGATTTTAACATTTCACAAATACTGTTCTCGATTAAACTCAGCTTTTCAAA
>CAXPEK010000138.1:0-2285 GCA_964216065.1 Candidatus Actinomarina sp. | reverse complement strand
GGGTCTAATAAAATTTTAAAACCCGCACAAGCCTCTTCTTTTTTGTCAGCAATAGTTAAGACAACAGACAATTTGAATAAAGCGTCATTTCTTCTAGGGTTATCTAGATAATCTCTGTAAGAAATTAAATAATTTTTAGATGCTACCTGATAATCTTCTGCTTTATATGCGATTTCACCTAACCAAAAATATGCTTCTCCAACCTTTTGATCTTGAGGATATTTTTCAATAAATAATTCGAATGATCTTTTTGCTATATCGTAATCACCATTTTGCAGCATAGTAAAACCATATTTGAATTCTGCCATATTATCATCTAAATGAGCATCTATAACTGCTAGATCTTCTTTTGGGCTAATTGATTCAACCTTATTAAATAAAATAATTTGTTTATTATCTAATATTTCAATTTGAGCTCTTAATTCAGCTAATTCTGACCTTAGGTCAGTAATTAAAGCTTCTAATTTTTGCAGCTTATATGCTTCTTCTTCATTTTGAAATAAATGATCTGGTAATATATTAGTTACTTTAGCTTGTTCTGCTGCCAAATTATTGCTAAATAATAATATGATAATAACAAAAAATCTGATCATTTTATCTGGTTTTATTCTAGCCAGTCTAGTTTTTTATAAATTGTACTCTTCTATTTTTTTGGTGCGCTCTTTCGCTAGAACCTAGAGCGTTAGGTCTTTCTTCACCGTAACTTACAGTTTTCAATCTGTTTTTCTTGACACCTGAATTAACTAAAAACTTTTTTACCGCATATGCCCTTCTTTCGCCTAAGGCAAGATTATATTCTTTGGTTCCTCTCTCATCGCAGTGACCTTCAATAGTAAGGTTTTGAGCTGGATTTTGTTTGAGCCAAATAACATTATCAGTTAGTTCATCTGCCATGCTTTCATTAATAGAAGAGCTATCAAAAGCAAAATATACAATGTCAGTAAATTTGACTTTCTTATCTATTTTAATTGCTTCTTTTTTAGCTGAGATTATAGGCCTTGCTGGGGGTTGTTGAACTTCTTGGATATTATTTTTGGTTGCACAAGATGCCAAAAGTAATATTAAAATATATTTCTTCATTTTAGTTTATATGTTTCAGTTTTAATTATATGATCTAAATCTCTAATACAAATATTAGTTATATTCAAGCATAAAAAACATTAATCACTAAATGAAAACTTCAACTATTTTATTTAAAATCTTATATCAAGGTTAATTCATCAAGGTAATTTTATTCGATTAGTTTTCTGCTTAAATAGCAGCAGACATATAGATTTATAGCTTGCTCTAGCTAAGTTTTCTGTTAGAATAGTAAAAAATTTTATTAAGATGAGTTATAATTCTCTAAGAGATTTTATCAAAATTTTAGAACAAAAAAAACAGCTAGTGCGTATTACTGAAGCAGTAGATAGTAACTTAGAGCTTACTGAAATATCGCGTAGAATAATAGCCAAAAGAGGCCCTGCTTTGCTTTTTGAAAATGTAATACATAAAGGAAAAAAAAGCTCCATTCCGGTATTAACTAATTTATTTAGCAATATTGATCGTATTGCACTTGGTTTAAATAGTACGGCAAGCCAACTTAAAGAAATTGGTGAAACTTTAGCTTTTTTACGGCAACCTGAGCCTCCGGCTAGCATCAAAGAAGCTTTAAATTTGCTTCCTTTGGCGAAAAAAGTACTGAAGATGAAGCCAAAAAATGTTAGTAGGGCTCCATGTCAAGAAGTTGTTTATCTAGGAGATGCAATTGATCTTAATTTGCTGCCAATTCAAACTTGTTGGCCCAATGAGCCGGCTCCCCTTATTACTTGGCCTTTAATTGTAACCAAAGGTCCGGATCAAAATAATAAATTAGATGATTATAATTTAGGCATTTACCGCATGCAGCAATTAGGTAAAAATAAAACTATTATGCGTTGGTTAAAACATCGAGGAGGTGCAGCTCAGCACCAAAGATGGCAAAAATCTAAACCTCAGAGTAAATTTCCTGCAGCAGCAGTGTTGGGTTGTGATCCTAGCATTATTTTAGCTGCAGTAGCCCCAGTTCCCGATAATTTATCCGAATATAAGTTTGCTGGTCTTTTAAAAAATCAGCCCATCGAATTAGTTAAATGTAAAACTATCGACTTGAAAGTTCCAGCCCAAGCAGAAATTATACTTGAGGGTCATGTTAGTTTAAATGAGTATCAAGATGAAGGTCCTTATGGCGATCATACGGGCTATTATAATTCAGTAGAAAAGTTTCCTACTTTTACCATTAGTGCTATTACTATGCGTAAAAAGCC
>CAXPEK010000137.1:0-3927 GCA_964216065.1 Candidatus Actinomarina sp. | reverse complement strand
GAGTCTAAATGGCAAGAGAGGTGGCAAGATAGTTATCAATTTGCACCTGAGTCACAAGCAGAGAAATATTACGTATTAGAGATGTTTCCATATCCTTCTGGTAATATTCATGTAGGACATTTAAGAAATTATACTATAGGAGATGTTGTAGCTCGAATGAAAGCTAGTCAGCATTATAACTTATTGCATCCTATGGGTTGGGATTCATTTGGCTTACCAGCAGAGAATGCGGCTATAGAACAAAATACTCACCCTAAAATTTGGACTGAACAAAATATTGCTAAGATGAGAGAGCAGTTAAAGAAAATTGGTCTAGCATATGATTGGCGTCAAGAAATAGCCACTCATACACCAGAATATTACAAGCATGAGCAAAAATTTTTCTTGGATTTTCTGGCTAAAAATATTGCTTATCAAAAAGAAACTTATGTTAATTGGGATCCGGTTGATAATACAGTTTTGGCTAATGAGCAAGTTATAGATGGTCGGGGCTGGCGAAGTGGGGCTTTAATTGAGCGTAAAAAATTAAAAGGTTGGTTTTTAAAAGTTTCTGATTATGCAGATGAGTTGTTAAAAGATTTAGATTCTTTAGAAAATTGGCCTAATTCTGTAGTTGCAATGCAAAAAAAATGGCTAGGTAAATCTTCTGGCGCTTTACTTAATCTTTCATTAGTAGGAACTAATCATAAATTAGCAATTTATACTACTAGACCAGAAACAATATTTGGTGCTTCATTTTGTGCTATATCACCGCAGCATAGTTTAAGTATAGAATTAGCAGAAAATAATCAAGAACTAAAAAATTTTATTGCAGAGCAATCAAGATTAGCAGCTACACAAGAAGCAATAGATAAGGCAGAAAAAATAGGTTTTGCCACAGATATAAAAGTAAAACATCCTTTTATTAAAGATAAATTATTACCATTATATGTGGCAAATTTTGTCTTATTAGATTATGGAACAGGGGCTGTTTTTGCTTGTCCTGCGCATGATCAGCGTGATTTTGATTTTGCTAAAAAATATAATTTACCAATAACGCAGGTAGTAGCTAAAACTAGTAAATTAGAGGAATTAAAAGAGGCTTATTTAGAAGATGGTAAGTTAGTAAATTCTGACTTTTTAAATGGTTTAGGTATAAAAGAAGCAAAAGAAAAAATTATTGCTAAAATTAAAGAGCTAAATATAGGTAGCGAAAAGGTTAATTTTAAAATTAGGGATTGGGGTATTTCAAGGCAAAGATATTGGGGTTGTCCTATTCCTATTATACATTGTGCTGATTGTGGAGTAGTTCCTGTGCCTGAGAAGGATTTACCAGTTGAGCTACCAAATGATAAGCTTGATTTTAGCCAAACAGGTAATCCACTTGATTTGCATGAAAGTTGGAAATATTGTAAATGTCCTAAATGTAATAAAGATGCGTTAAGAGAGACAGATACTTTTGATACTTTTTTTGAATCATCATGGTATTTTTTTAGATTTTTAGATGCGGCAAATAATAAAAACGGCTTTGATATAGCTAAGGCTAATAAATTTTTACCAGTTGATAAATATATAGGTGGTATAGAGCATGCTATTTTACATTTATTATATGCAAGATTTTTTACTAAGGCTTTAAGAGATTGTTATAATACGCAAATAAACGAGCCTTTTAAATCGGTTTTAACTCAAGGAATGGTTACGCATATGTCTTATAAAGATATGCAAGGTAATTGGGTGGATATTAGTAAGGTTAAAAAGCAAGATGGTGCCTTTATAAATATAGATAATGGACAGAAAGTTACGGCACAGCGAGTAGAGAAAATGTCAAAATCTAAAAAAAATGGCTTAAGTCCTATTAAAATTATTGAAAATTATGGTGCTGATACAGTAAGATTATTTATGTTATCTGACTCTCCTCCTGAAAAGGATTTAGAATGGTCAGATGCAGGTTTAGAGGGGGCGTTTAAATATTTAAATAAGATCTGGCGTTTAATTATTAATATAGCTGAGCAAAATAAGTTTAAAGGTCAGAAATTTAGAGTGTCAGAACATGATTATAACATTAAGCAGAATGATTTGCTTATTTTTATCAATCAAACTATTGAGGCGGTAACTAATTTAAATGAAAATTTTCATTTTAATAAATCTGTGGCTAAAATTAGAGAGCTAAGTAATTATTTGCTTAATTTTAAGCCAGCTAGTGAGTTAGATTTTAAATTATATTATTTTGGTTTTGAGATATATGCTTTATTGTTTTTTCCTATAGCACCGCATTTTAGTGCAGAGATTTTTGCTAAATTAACTGATAATAGCCAAGATATATCTAAGGTAAAATGGCCTGTAGCAGACGCAAAATATTTAACTGATAATAAAGTAGTAATAGCGGTGCAAATAAATGGTAAATTAAAAGCAACTTTTTCGGCAGAATATAATATTTCTAAAGAGCAGCAAGAAAAACTGGCTTTAAATCATGTAGATATAGCAAAAAGGCTCGAGGGTAAAGAGTTAAAGAAAATTATTGTTATACCAGCTAAGATAGTAAATATTGTAGTAGTATGATTAAAAATATTTTAGTTTTTCTTTTTTTATTATCATGCAACTTTACCCCAATATATAGTGAAAATAATCAGCTTAAAAATCGGTTATTACATAATATAAGCTTTAATTATAGCTATGATAACTTGAGTTTAGAGCAAAAAATTATTTTACGCAATTTTACGAATGAGCTAGCTAAATTTCGTAGCAATGGTACAGACAGCCAATATAAATTAAAAATTAATAATATAAGAGAAGTTATAACACCAATAACTCTAAATAAGGATGGTATTATTTCAAGCTATAATTATGCTATTAAGTTGCAAATTATTTTTACTGATGGTAATAAAATTTTGCTTAAGGAACAATTAGGTAATTCACTTAATTATGAGGTTGATAATGGTTATTATGCTAGCCCAATAGCTATAAAGAAATTTAGGATAGATTTGGTTAAGAATATAGCTGCTGAGTTTGAGAATAAAATACTATTATTTTGAGTCAGAAGTAATTTTATTGTCGCTAAACTAGATTTGCTAGTTTAAATAAATCTGGTTCAATTTATCTTGATCTTGATTGTTCTTTAGATTGACTTCTAGATTGTGCATTAATCATATTGCGCCAAAAACTATCACTATCTGCTTTGCTGCCTATCATTGCTCTTATCCAAGAGATTTTCTGTTCAGTTACAAATTTAGTCCAAATTCCTTTAGGTTTAACTATACCTACGATGGTTCTATTGTTATCTATATTTTGTAATTCCTGCACTTGATTTAATTTTCTGGTTTCTATAAGTAAATTTTGTTCAGCTTCACGATTTCTTACGATAATATCTTCAGGTTTGCCATGATAGTTTTTTAAATGCTTCTTGGTTTCTTTGTCATATTTAACTCGATATTTAAAAGATAATAAGAAATATTTGAGGAAATTTATAAGAAATCTTAATATACGATGTACAATAAATACAGTAAATCCAATTAAAATTATTACTAAAAATGTAGAATATTCACTAAATAAATAATTCATTAAATATCTTGAAATCCATGTTTTGTGAATATTTTTAGAATCTCATCATTTGTAATAAATTCAAGAAAATTCCGTGCTTCATTCATATTTTCTCCTGCTATTATAGCGATTTGATATATAAAGCGGCGATGATTTTGTGAATCAATAACTTCAATAATGTTAATATTAGGATTATCATAAGATTCTGAATAGCGAATAATGGCAATCGAATCATTAATTTTACTAAGCTCATCAGCTGGGTTTAAAATTTCTATAATTTTATTTTTTGAATTAAATAAATATTTCATATTTTTAAGCGCTTCATGTGCATACATACCAGCCATGTCATCAGTCCATTTAGGTAAAAATAATGTAAAATTTTGATAAAAATTAGCTTTAGCTTGGTAATCT
>CAXPEK010000136.1:0-5767 GCA_964216065.1 Candidatus Actinomarina sp. | reverse complement strand
ATCATTTATTACTGGAAATAATAATATCTACTTAGATTAAATTTGGTATTAGTTTTTTTGCAAGTTTGTTTATATATTTTTTAGGCAATTAAAATATAAATCTTACAAGAATTCACTATCATAATTCTGATAATTCTAACCATCTAGTTTCTAAATTATCTAATTCAAACTGGTTTTTAGCTAAATCTATCGTTAGGTTATTATATTCTTCATCATAAATTTGCTCTATTTGTAATTTCTCTAATTGCTCTTGCTGACTTTTTATTAATTGCTCTAGTTTGTTAATTTTTTTCGGTATTTGCTCTAGCTCATATTTTAAATGATAAGATAATTTTGTTTTTTTAGCCATTACTGGCTGCTTATTTTTATTATGTTGTTTGATGATTTGAGACTCATCTAGTTGTTTTTTTGCTACTTTAATATAATCACTATAACTGCCAATATAAGTTTCAACAACTCCATTACCAGAAAATGCTATAATTTTATTTACAGTATTGTCTAAAAAATCTCGATCGTGGCTAACAATAAATAAAGTACCATTATAATTAGCTAAAATATCTTCCAATAATTCTAAAGTTTCCATGTCTAAATCATTAGTAGGCTCATCTAAAATTAAAAAGCTACCTGGTTTTGCTAAGATTTTTGCTAAAATTAATCTATTTTGCTGCCCGCCTGAAAGGGTTTTTACTTTATTGTAAATCAGTTGTGGTGCGAACATAAAATCTTTTAAATAGCCGCATATATGTCTAGTTTTTCCTGCTACCTCAATATATTCACCTCCATTAGGACACATAATTTCTAACAAAGTTTTATTCTGATCTAATTCATTTCTATTTTGTGAAAAATAAGAAATAGTCACATTTTTGCCTAGCTTAATTTTACCACTATCTGTAGTTAATTCACCTATTAATAATTTTAAAAAACTTGACTTGCCTGAGCCGTTTTTGCCAATAATACCGAAACGATCTTTTGACATTATACGTAAATTAAAATTTTTTAAAATGGCTAGCTCTTGCTTATTTTTAATGAAAAATTTATTAACTTTAATAAATTCACCTTGAATTTTAGAAGTTTCACCTGTCTTAACTTTTGCTAAAGCTATTGTTTTAGTAGCTTGTAAAAAAGAGCTTTTATCTTCTTTAAGAGCCTCTCTTTCCTGCTTCATTTCTTCTAATCTTCTTATGTTACGCTTTCTTCTTGCTTTTACTCCTCTATTTGCCCACTCTACCTCTATATTTAAATTTCTTTGTCTATTTTCTAATTCTCTTTTTTCTTGTTCTAAGAGCAAATTAGACCATTCAGGAAATTTTTTAAAACCCTCAGGGCATATTTTGATATTGCCACGATCTAACCAAAAAACTTTACTAGATATATTTTCTAAAAATCTCTTATCATGGCTAATACATATAAAACTACCTCTATAAGCTAATAAATAATCTTCTAGCCATTTAATAGCTTCTAAATCCAAATGATTAGTTGGCTCATCTAATAATAATAAATCAGGATCTTCTACTAAAGCATAAGCAAGTGCTGCCCTTCTGAGTTGCCCTCCAGATAAGTCAGTCACAAGAGAGTTTAAATCTAGCTCTAAAGGATTCGCAATCATCTCAATTACATAGCTATATTCTTCATTTTGCTTTTCTTTTGCTAATGCTGAAAAAATAAATTCATAAATAGTTTGTCCGGCATTTAGCTCAATATTTTGTTTTAAATAACCTATCTTTAATCCTGCTTGAACCCACCTTTCTCCTTGGTCTAATTCTATAGAACCAGTAAGTATATTCATTAAGCTAGTTTTGCCAGCTCCATTTTTGCCAATTAAGCAAATTTTGCTATTTTTATGTATATTTAATGATAAATCTTCAAAAATTACCTTGTCAGCATATGCTAAATATGCATTATGAAGAGTTAAGATCGCATCCATATTTAATTTAAAGAAAATTTTAATTAGTAAAATTAATCACTATTAAGTAAAGATATATTCTTGACCTTTAGATATAACTATATTTAATAAAAAAAACTAGATATATATGTTGTTCAATCTAATTAAAATTATCAGCCTGATTATTTCAAGTTTTTTACTTTCCTCCTGTTTTTCACGCAGTGAATTTCATAAATATAATTTAAGCAATCGTCAAGTTTACCATTCTATTTACGAAAATTATACCAACTTACAGCATATTAGCAAATTATATGGAAAACCTGATTATAATAAAGATGACAAAATATGGTTTTATAACTTTAATAGTTATAATCACATAACTAATAATTTAGATCAAAATTTGTTAATTTTAGAATTTGACCAAAATCAAAAGGTAATAGATAAAAAGATATATTATTACGGAAACCACTATTCTGCTACATTGCGCTAAATTTAGCAGTAAAAATTTCTTTTAGTTTAGTTATCTCTTCAGCATTATAAGTTTTTGCCGGAAATTTACCCCAGACAGTATCAGGGAAAGCCAAATCATCATAATATCTAGCAATAATATGAATATGTAATTGCTTCACCATATTTCCTAAAGCTGCAACATTAATTTTATCTGCTTTAAAATGTAGTTTTATCATTTTAGCTATTGCGGTTATTTCTGACATTAGTAAATTTTGTTCAGCTAATTCTAATTCGAATATTTCACTAATATTACTTTTAACCGGTACTAAGATAAACCATGGAAAATTTGCATCATTCATTAAATATAAATTTGAAATTTTCAGCTTTTTGATGAAAATACTATCATGTTCTAGCCTTTTATCTAAAGTAAATTTATCCATTCTTCTTCTGTTAAAATTTTAATTGCTAATTTCTGCGCTTTTTCTAGCTTAGAACCACTGCCCTCTCCAGCGACTAAATAATCTGTTTTACTTGATATAGCTGAAGCAACCTTTGCTCCCAATTTTTCAGCTTTTGCTTTAGCCTCTAATCTAGTAGTATTTTTTAGGCTACCAGTAAAAACTATAATCTTTCCTGAAATTTTAGATTCAATTTGATTGCTTTCATAAGGCAGAATATTTAACTCTTTAGTAAAGTTTTCAAGCAAAAGTAAATTTGCGCTTCTAGCAAAATATTTGGCCAGTTCAGCTACTATTTTAAGTCCAACACCGTCAATATTTAATAACTCATTGTAAATTTTTTTATCTTCATTATTTACTTTAGCTAAATTGTCTATAAAGCTGTTTATTGTGATAAAATGCTTAGATAAAATTTGCGCTATATTGCTACCAACATGCTTAATTGCTAATGCATATATAAATTTTTCTAGAGTTATTTTTCTAGAATTATTGATAGCTTTATAAAGATTTTTAACTGATAATTTACCCCAGCCAGGATAGTTTTCTAATCTGGTAATGCTATTTTTCTGTCTTGCTTCTAAAGTAAAAATATCATAGCTGTTAGCTATAAGTTTTTTATTATATAAAAACTCAATTTGTTTATCTCTTAGACCAATTATATTTAAACCATTAAGAGAAACAGAATATTTTATTCTGCCAAGAATTTGTGCCTTGCAGCTATATTCTGCTAAACATCTAATAGCTGCTTCTCCTGCTAGTTTTGTAACTATGCTATTACATACAGGACAGTATTTAGGAAATATAAATTTATGGGTATTTTCTCTTTTATTAAGTTCAACAGAGGTTATTTGTGGTATTACATCCCCTGCTCTCTTAATATTTACAATATCACCTATTTGAATTTTTTTTCGCAAAATTTCATCTTCATTATGTAATGATGCTCTTTTTACTATAACTCCACCGATATTTATAGCTGTTAAAATTGCTACAGGGGTTAAAACTCCTGTTCTGCCTACCTGTATAATAATATTTTCTAATTTAGTTTTTGCCTCTTCAGCTGGAAATTTATGGGCTATAGCCCATCTTGGTGATCTGGCTATTTCTCCAAGACGTTCTTGTAAGATGCAATCATCTATTTTATATACCATACCATCAATATCATAAGGAAGCTCATAGCGTCGTTCTGAAATAACCTTGTAATATTCAACTATAGTACTGAGATCAGTAGCGGCTTTATTCAGATCATTAATATTAAAGCCATATTTTTTTATTTTTATTAGAGACTCAGACTGTGAATTTGCAAAATTTTCGCTAGCTACATTATAAATAAAATATTTGAGTTTGCGCATAGCAGTAATACTAGTATCTAATTGGCGTAAGGAACCAGAGGCGGCATTTCTTGGATTAGCAAAAATTTTTTGACCTTTTTCTTCTTGTTGGCGATTTAATTTGGCAAAATCTGCTTTGCTCATATAAATTTCTCCTCTAACCTCTAAATTTTCTGGTGCTTCTTGAGGCAATTTCATTGGTAAATTTTCAATAACTTTGAGATTTTCTGTTATATCTTCACCTATTTTACCATCTCCTCTGGTTAAGCCTTGATAAAAAGAGTGATTTTTATATCTAGCTGCAAATGAAATTCCATCAATTTTTGGTTCGATAGCAATTTTAGGGCAATAATCAATATTTAAAAATTTTTGAATTTTGTGAATGAAGTCTTTTATATCATCTGTACTAAAACCATTAGTAAGTGATAACATAGGTTTAATATGAGTAATTTTGTTAAATTGGTCTTTTACTACATAACCTACTTGATTAGATGGACTATCTGCCTGTTGCCATTCAGGATGTTCTTTCTCTATATTTATTAACTCTTGACGTAATAAATCATATTTTGCGTCACTAATAGCTGGGTCATTATCCTGATAATATTTTTTATCATATGCTTTAATTTTTTGGATTAAAGCATGGTAATAGCTAAAATTTTTATTTTGATTTGCAAATAAATCACTAGACATTTACTTCAATAATTCTTTTAAGTTATCGCTAATTATATTAAGATAATATTTTTGTTTAGTCATAATATTATTTACTGTCATATTAGTTTTAATATTTAAATATTCTAGTTTATTTACGTAATTCCAGCTTAAATCTAACAATATAAATAAAATAAAAATTGAGCTAAAATTACTAATACGATTAATAAAAGAAGCCCGAACTTTTTTACTAGTAATTTGTACATTTTGTATATGACGAATTCTACTTATGGTTCTTGGGTGACTAGAAAAAATAGTAAAATAGCCATTATTACCAAGATATGTTAAAGCATTAGCCATATTTGCACCACCACAAGCTTTTGCAGCTTGGTAGTCACATCTAAATTCATTATTTCTACTTACATAAAGCTTTAAAAAATTGAAAATTTTTACTAAAATAAAGCGAAAGAAAAAATTAAGTAAAAATTTGGTGATTTTATGTATTAATAAAATCAAGCTAGTAACAAGTCTACCAATAATGGGTATGGTATAAACTAGCCTAATTATGATATTAAAGAAAAAACCAAAAATTTTTGCTACTATAGAAGTAGCTTTTTGATTTGCAAATAACAATAAAGCAGGTAAAAAATCTTTATTTACAAGATGTGATATTTCATGTGCCATAATACATTTAATAACTGTTTGAAATTCTTCTTCTGATGCGGCATGTTTCCTTACATGTTCTAATAATCCCAAAGTTATAACTACAATATTTCTTCTAATAGAGCCTATAGCGTAAGCATTTACCTCATAAGATTTTGCAACTAGCAGCTTAATATTCTTAGTAGCAAAGCTATTTTGTAATGCAGTAAAATTTTCCGAAATCTTTAGAGTGTAGGGATATTTTTTGTGATATTTTTTGATGTTTTTGCATTTTTTAGTAAGACTCCAAATAGTAAAGCCAAATATAGTATCTAAAAATAAGTAAAATAACATAATTG
>CAXPEK010000135.1:0-5469 GCA_964216065.1 Candidatus Actinomarina sp. | reverse complement strand
TACAGGAATAATCTCATGATCATTATCTATTGCTTGATATAAATTAGCCAAAGTTTGAGCCTCAACACCTTGACTGGCATCTACTACTAGAAGTGACCCTTCACATGCTGCTAATGATCATGAGATTATTCCTGTATTAAATAAGATTGATTTGCCAGCGGCAGATCCAGATCGGGTTTTAAAAGAAATAGAAGATATAGTTGGTTTAGATACTTCAAATGCAGTTTTGGTATCTGCTAAAACTGGGGCAGGAATAGAAGATGTTTTAGATGCTATTATTCAATATATACCAGCACCTAAACAAGAGATAGATAAGCCATTAAAAGCTGTATTAGTTGATGGTTGGTATGATACATATTTAGGAGTAATTTTATTAGCTAGAATTTTTGAGGGTAAATTAAATATTAATAATAAAATCAAAATGCTTTCTACAGGAGCTAAATATGAAGTAGATGGAGTTGGCTTTTTTAGACCTCAAAAAGAGAAAGCTAAAGAATTAAAAGCGGGAGAAGTGGGCTATATTAATGCTTCAATCTAGGAGATAGCAGATTGTAAAATAGGTGATACTATTACTTGTGATGGAGAAGAGGTTAAGATGTTACCTGGTTTTAAAGAGGTAAAATCTTTTGTTTTTTGTAGTATTTATCCTATTGATCAAGGAGAATATGATAAGTTAAAAGACTCGCTAAATAAATTAAAATTAAATGATGCAAGTTTAGAGTTTGAGCCTGAGAGTTCATCTGCATTGGGACTTGGTTTTAGATGTGGTTTTTTAGGCTTATTACATCTAGAAATTGTGCAGGAGCGTTTAGAGAGAGAGTTTAATCTTGATTTAATCACTACAGCTCCTAGTGTGATTTATAGGGTTGCTAAAACTAATCAACAATTAATTGAGGTGCATAACCCTGCTGATATGCCTGATCCTATGATGATTGAGGAAATTAAGGAGCCATGGATTAAGGCGACTATATTTGTACAAGAGGAATTTCTGGGTGGGGTATTGCAATTATGTACTGACAAAAGGGGTATTCAGAAAGATTTAAATTATGTTGGTTCCAGAGTAATGGTGGTTTATCAATTACCTTTAAATGAGATAGTATTTGATTTTTACGATCTTTTAAAGTCGATTTCGAGTGGTTACGCCTCTTTTGATTGGGAGTTAGATGAGTATAAGAAAGGTGAGCTGGTTAAATTAAATATTATGGTTAATGGTGATAATGTCGATGCTTTAGCTATGATTGTGCATAAAAGTCAGGCAGAGCGTAAAGGTAGAGCCTTATGTCAGAAATTAAAAGATTTAATACCAAGGCAATTATTTAAAATAGCAATACAAGCGGCTATAGGTGGTAAAATTATAGCAAGAGAAACAGTTGCTGCAATGCGTAAAGATGTAACCGCTAAATGTTATGGTGGTGATGTATCGAGAAAAAGAAAGTTATTAGAAAAGCAGAAAAAAGGTAAGAAGAAAATGCGTTCAATAGGTAATGTAGAAATACCTCAATCTGCTTTTATTGCAGCCTTAAAACTATATTAAGCGACTATCTTTTGAGGCTGGCTAGATCAACTCTTTTATTAACATATTCTGTTCAATTGTTGAATTCACACTTTTGTGTTCTTTGTCAAAGCTTAATTTAGTTTTAACATTAATAAAAGTTTTAATTAAATACTTCCAAATAAAATCATACTTTATATATTTAAGTGTTAAATACCTACTTAGCTCTTATGAAAGAAATACAAGATTACCTTACTTTTGATGATGTATTATTAGTTCCTGATTATTCTGAGGTTTTACCTCATCAAGTCGAGGTTAAAACTAATATTACTAAAAATATTAAGTTAAATATACCTCTCATCTCAGCTGCTATGGATACAGTTACTGAAAGTGATATGGCTATAGCTTTAGCGCAAAATGGTGGTATTGGCTGCATTCATAAAAATCTGTCAATAGCTAAGCAGCATGATGAGGTATTAAAAGTAAAGAAATTTGAATCTGGTATGGTGGTAAATCCCATAACTATCAGAGGAGATTCTCAGTTAAAGGATGCACTTAAATTGATGGAAAAAAATAATATATCTGGCATTCCGGTAGTAAGTGAGCTGGGTATATTAGAAGGTATAGTAACTAATCGTGATGTTAGATTTTTAACTGATAAAAATCTAAAAATCTCAGATATTATGACCAAAGAAAATTTAATAACGGTTAATTCTTCCATTTCGGATAGAGAAGCAAAAGAATTATTACAAAAACATCGCATAGAAAAATTAATTGTGGTTGATAATCAATATAAGTGTACAGGTTTAATTACGGTTAAGGATATTCAAAAATCTAAAGAATTCCCTAATGCATGTAAAGATAATATGGGTAGGCTTAGAGTGGCAGCTGCAATTGGCACTGGGGCCGATCACATAGATAGAGCAGAAGCTTTGCTGGAGGCTGGTGTGGATATTTTAATAGTAGATACAGCACATGGCCATTCTAAAGGAGTGCTTGATACAGTTAATCATATTAAAAAAACATATAATATAGATGTAATTGCTGGAAATATTGCTACTGCTAGAGCCGCAAAAGCATTAATTGAGGTAGGGGCTGATGCTATTAAAGTAGGAATTGGGCCTGGATCAATATGTACAACTAGGGTAATAGCTGGGGTAGGAGTGCCACAATTATCAGCTATATTAGATGTAGCAAAATTATGTAAAAAACATAATATACCTATAATTGCAGATGGCGGTATAAAATATTCTGGCGATTTTGCTAAAGCAATTGCAGCTGGAGCTGATGTAGCCATGATAGGAGGATTATTTGCTGGCACTGATGAGTCACCAGGTGAAATGATTTTATACCAAGGTAGGTCATATAAATTATATAGAGGTATGGGTTCAATTAGTGCTATGGCTAAAGGTTCTGCTGATCGTTATTTTCAACAAGATGTTAAGAAAACATATAAATTAGTGCCAGAAGGAGTGGAAGGAAGAGTTCCTTATAAAGGATCAGTTTCAGATGTTATTCACCAATTAGTAGGTGGATTAAAAGCTTCAATGGGTTATTGTGGAAAATCAGATATTTTGGCAATGAAGCAAAACTGTAAAATGATCAGAATCACTAATGCAGCACTTAAAGAATCTCACCCACATGATATTACTATAACTAGAGAGGCTCCTAACTATGGAGCTAAATAGAAATATTCACAAAAAAAACTCACTAAACAACTTTAAGTAGAAAAATTTTTGCTGTTAGTGCAGTTTTCTCTTGATTTAAGATGGTAAATTGATTATACAATCATATGTTTTTAAATTACGGCGTAATACGACAAATAATGCTAAAAAAAATATTTTGTAATAGAAGAATATTAATAATAACCGACGATAATATCAAAAATTATCCTTTAACGCCTAAGGCTCAATCATTGATTATTATTTCCTTTTTGTCTTTCATAATTTGGGTTTCTTTCTCTAGTGGTAAATATTTTACTTTCAAACAGTTAATCTCAGAAAAAGAAGCTGAAGTGTATCAAGCAAATTTAATTAATCTTGATTTACAAACTAAAATAGATAGTTTGCAAAATAATTTGGTTAAGTTAAATGAATATTTTGATACGGTTAAAGAGTTTGACTACAACCAGGAAAACAAACTAGAAAATAAATTACAAAACAATAAAAAAACATCACTTAAAATAAAAGATATAGATTTACCATTTGGTATTCACCACAGCAATAAAAAAAACATCAATAACACAAAGCAGAATATTATAGATGATATCAATAATAATGCGGTAGCTAGAATAAACAATTTAAAGGAAATCATAGCAATGACAGGTCTGTCAGTGGAAAATTTTAATTTACCTAATCAACAAGATAAAAATCTTATAGAAAAATTTTTGAATTATAAAAACCAGGGTGGACCTATTACAGATAATATTTCATCACTAGATTTTGTGCCTGAAGGTAATATTGAATCATATCCTAGTTTTAGTGAAAATTTAGATGAGTTAATGTATTTAGAGAATTTTTTTAATTCTATTCCTATTGGTAGTCCAATGAAAACTTACTATATTTCTTCAACATATGGTAAAAGATTAGATCCAATTACTAAAAGAAAGGGTAACCATTATGGTACTGATTTCGCAGGACCTTATGGTGCTAAAGTTTTTAGCACCGCTCCTGGCATAGTAAAATACGCTGGTAAAAAAGGAAATTATGGTAATTTTATAGAAATAGACCATAGCTTTGGTATTGTCACAAGATATGGACACTTAAATAAAATATTAGTAAAAAAAGGTAATGTTGTTAATAGGGGTGATATTATTGCAATTCAAGGTAACACTGGTAGAAGTAGTGGTCATCACTTGCATTATGAAGTAAAATTTAAAGATAAATATTTTAATCCCGAAAAATTCTTAAAAGCAGGTCAATATGTTTTCTAAAAAAAATAAAATTACTAAAAATAACATAGTTGAGGTAGCTGATTTTCTTAATAAAAAATCTATTCCTTCGATAATAGTGTCAGATTTAAATATTCAGGGTGATTTAATAAGTGAAGGAGCAATAGAAATTGGAGGTATAGTTAATGGTAATATAAAGTGTAATTTTGTTACTATTAGAAAGGGTGCTAAAATAAATGGAGATGTAAAAGCTGATAATTTAGTGATAAATGGTATAGTTGATGGATTAATGCAAGCTAAGCATATATCTGTTACTTCATCTGCTGTTGTTAAAGGCACATTGGAATATGGTTTTTTAAATGTAGAGTCTGGCGCAGATATAGCAGGTAAATTAGTAAAAAAGCAATATAAGGAATTAGACTCTGTAAAAGAAATAGCTCAGGAAGTAGAGTTTGTAGCCAAAATAGATGATATTTTTTCTGATAAAAAGAAAAAAAACAAATTGTTACCACATGATACTTCTGAAGTTATAGATATTACAGCTGATAATAATATAAAAAAAAAGAAAAAAAATAAAGCTTCAAGTGAAAAAAGTAAAAGTTAAAGATTAGTTTTAAACTTTAATGCTTCTAGCAAATGATCATCATTTATAGATTGTTTATCTGCTAGGTCTGATATAGTTTTAGCCAATCTTAAAATACGAACATTATTTCTTATTGAAAGTTGATATTTATCGCTTGCTAATTGGAGAATTTTTTTAGCAGAGCTTGTAATATTAATATTGTTTTCAAAATCTTCTAAAGCTAGCTCTGAACTGTATTTCTTGTTGAGCTTCATTAGTGAATTTTCTTGTTTTTTTCGTGCTTTTAGGACTCTTTGCTTTATTTCGTTCGAGCTTTCTTCTCTGTAACTGCGACTAAATAATTCAGTTTTTTTATATGGTATAGTAATAATAATATCAATTCTTTCTAATAGAGGGCCAGAGATTTTTTTCTGATATTCAGATTTACAAATAGGAGCTTTATTGCATCTTTTATTAGTAACTTGTAAATAACCGCATTTACATGGATTCATCGCAGAAATGAGC
>CAXPEK010000134.1:0-3382 GCA_964216065.1 Candidatus Actinomarina sp. | reverse complement strand
TTTTGAAAATTATAATGATTTCTCAGTATGGGTGATTGAACTTAGTACTAATAAAGAAAATTATCAAAAAGCTCTCAAATTGTTAAATGATACATTAGAAAATATAGCCAAAAATGGTATTTCGGCAGAAGATTTACAAAGAGCTAAAAAATATTTAACTGGAAGTTTTGCAATTTATTTTAACACAAATGAAAGAATTTCTGCTTTTTTACTTGATATGAAATTAAAAAATATTTCTCCGTCAATTATTAGAACCAGAAATAATTTGTTAAATTCTTTTGAACTAGGTGAAATTAATCAAATTATAAAGAAGCTTATTAAGCCAAGTGAAATTTCTATTATAACTGCTGGTAAATTGCACTAGTTAGTTTATTATAGCTCTTTATGAGGCCCCTTCGTCTAGTGGTTAGGACTCAAGATTCTCAGTCTTGCAACACGGGTTCGAATCCCGTAGGGGTCACCAATATTTTTCTTGATTTGAGAGTTATAACAAATCTTAGTAATTAACATATTTTTCTTTTATAATTTGTGCTGCTTAAACTGCAAATTATAATCTTTAACTAGCTTGGGCTAGTAACTTACAACTCTGATTTAAAATTTCTTCATAAAATCAGCATTATAAATAAAATCTGGTATTAAAAGAAAAATCTTGATTATTAAGAATAAATCTAATAAAAATTATTTCGTTCAAGGCCCCTTCGTCTAGTGGTTAGGACACAAGCCTTTCACGCTTGCAACACGGGTTCGAATCCCGTAGGGGTCACCACTAAACCAGCTTTTTTTTAAGCATAAATTTAAATATTTTTTTAGCAATAGGAGCAGCAGATGCAGAACCTGATTTGCCATGTTCTACAATTACAGATACTGCATATTTAGGTTGATGGTAAGGTGCAAAACCAACAAATAATCCATGATTTTGTTTGTTGTAATCCACATTTTCTTCTTTATTATCATGATCTATAGCAACTACTTGTGCTGTTCCAGTTTTACCGCAGAGATGATATTCATCATCATTTAATCTACTATAATAAGCAGTACCATTTTTGTTATTTACTACTTTAAACATACTTTCTAAAATTAAAGCAATATGTTCTGCTTTAAAATTTAGTTCAGTAAAATACTGCTTATCATAAGTTGTAATAGTTGGTGTTATTTTTTTTGCTGTGATTATTCTTGCCATCATAACTGCTAATTGAATATTAGTAACTTCTACATATCCTTGTCCTATAGAGCTATTATATGTGTCTCCTAATACCCAATTTTGATTAAATCTTTGCTTTTTCCATTTTTTAGTGGGAATATTACCCGGTTTTTCATTATAGAAATTATTACTAGTTTTTGTACCAAGGCCAAGTTTAAATGCAACATTACTGATTTTCTCAATGCCTACTTCATGACCTATTTTATAGAAATAACAATTACATGATTGCTCTATTGCCTCTTGTAAATTTACTTGCCCATGCCCTTCTTCTTTCCAACAGTGAAACCATCTTCTGCCTAATTTTATTTTGCCCTTACAATTGATTTCCTGCTCAGGATTAAAGTCATTTTCTAGCGCTGCAAGTGCAACTGCTATTTTAAAAGTTGAGCCAGGAGGATATTGTAAAGATACTGCCTTATTTACCAGAGGTTTATCAGGGTTATTAATTAGTTTTTGCCAAGTACTGTTATCAATACCCGATAAAAAAAGGTTAGGGTCAAAAGATGGGGTAGAAGTCATAGCGTGTATCGTACCATTATGCACATTCATTAAAATAACAGAACATCTTTGTTTTTTAGTGAGGTTTGCAATATATGCTTGTAATTCTATATTTAAAGTTATTTCTAGATCTTGTCCTGGCTCCATATTTTGGCTTAGCTCTGGTAGAGTGGTTCTTTTAACATAGCCATGCGCATCAACTTCTATATGAGATATACCTGCTTTTCCCCTTAAAAGTTTTTCATGAATTTGTTCCAGACCAATCTTACCAATTTTAAAATCTGGATGAGCAAGTAAAGCATTATTTGACTGGTTTTTTTCTCTTTCATTAACTGCTGCAACATAGCCAATAAGATTAGAGGTAGTGCTGTTATAAGGATAAAAACGTCTTTGAGCTGGTTCAATATATATACCGGGTAGCTCTGGAGCATTTGCTTCTATTTGAGCAATTTGCGTGAAGTTTAAATCATCATAAATTAATATTGCTCCTTTAGAGGATTTTCTTAGACTTTTATAATAAATAAAATTATGTTTTGGAATATTTAAAATAGAGCTTAATTTAGTAAGAGTTTCTTCAATATTTAAATCTTTAGTTCTGTTTAATAAAATACGATAATAATCAGAGTTAGTTGCTAATATTATACCGTTATTATCAATGATTTTTCCTCTTAAAGGAGGAATTAAAAAGCTTTTGATTCTATTACTATCTGCTAAAGTATTATATTTTTTGTGCTTAAATAATTGCAAATAAAAAAGTCGTGCTATTAAGATAAAAATAAAGAATATTTTTACCCAAATAAGAATAAATAATCTTCTAGTAAAAATTTTATTGCGCTCAGAATTATTTATTATCATCAATCAGCTGCGAAGTAAAATAATATAAATTATGCAAAATAGGATAGAATAGGCTTGAGGTAAGAGCAGAAAGCAACAGAGATTGTAAATTAATTACCTCAATATTTAAATAGTAAGTTATAATTGTTTTAAAAAATAAGAATTCAATAAGAAATATAATATAAGCAAGCCATAGTTCATGAAAATGATTAAAATAAAATATTTTCTTTTGATACTCAAAAATAGTAAGAGTTAAGAAAAAGCATAGAGCAGAACTACCTATATCGTGGTTGGTTAAACTATCATAGATTAGTGAGATTATAAAAATTAATAAATATGATATTTTCTTTTGTTTATAAATATAAAAATAGAATAAAAAAGAAGCGATCAGATTAGGCTTGATCATATTTAGCACATAGTTAGATTGAGGCATATATTCTAAGAGCAAAAAAAGAAAGCAGATTAGATAAAAAAGCAGTAATTTAGCATAGTGATAATTTATGATTTTATGAATATTATTCATTTTATAAATAAATATTAGCAAGGCCAAGAAAAGCAAGAAATGCTATTATATCTGTAACTGTAGTTAAGATTATTCCAGAGCTAATAGCAGGGTCGGCTTTAAAGCGGTTAATAACTATAGGAATTACTGCTCCGGTAAGGCCAGCAATAGTAAGGGTAATAATAGTGGCTCCAGAGAATAAATATGCTAATTTTAAATTTTGAAAAAATAACCAAATAAAAGCAAAACACAATATGGCAAAGAAGCAGCCATTTGCAAAGCCGATAAAAAATTCTTTAGCTATAATTTTAAATACATTTTGTTGATTAAGCTCTTTAGTTGCTAAG
>CAXPEK010000133.1:0-3302 GCA_964216065.1 Candidatus Actinomarina sp. | reverse complement strand
AACAAGTCAGCAGATATCCTGTAGTTTCGGTTATGGGTCATGTGGACCATGGTAAAACTTCATTATTAGATGCATTAAGGCAAACAGATGTGGTTGCTGGTGAGTCGGGTGGTATCACTCAGCACATAGGAGCATCAAAAGTTAAAGTTGGAAAAAATCAATATATTACTTTTTTAGACACTCCTGGTCATGAGGCATTTACGGCAATGAGGTTAAGGGGTGCTCATGTTACTGACATGGTTATTTTGGTGGTAGCTGCTGATGATGGAGTAAAGGATCAAACCATAGAAGCTATCAATCATGCTAAGGCTGCTAATATTCCTATTATTGTTGCAGTAAACAAAATAGATAAAGAGGGTGCTAATAAACAAAAAGTAGTTACTGAGTTATTAGAGCATTCAGTTATTGTTGAGGAGATGGGTGGAGAAAACTTATGTGTAGAAGTTTCTGCTAAGCAAAAAAAGAATTTAGATAAGTTAATAGACGCTATATTTTTGCAAGCAGAAATCTTAGAATTAAAATCCAACCCTGAATGCAAAGCATCAGGTGTAGTAATTGAAAGTAAAATTGATAAAAATAAGGGGGTTTTAACTACATTATTAGTGCAGCATGGTTCCCTAAAAATAGGTGATATTATATTAGCTGGTAACGCATATGGTAGGGCAAGAACATTAGTAAATGATAAGGGAGGTAAGATTGACAAAGTTTTTCCATCTGAGCCCGCTGAGTTATTAGGATTAGATTTAGCGCCGCAAGCGGGAGAGAAATTTTATGTTGTAGAAAGCGAAAAAGAGGCCAGAGATATAGTAGAATATCGTTTAAATAAACAGAAGAATATTGAAGCAGCACGAAGAAGTAAAAAAACTTTAGAAGATATTTTTTCTGGCATGACAGATGATAAAAAGAAGAAGCTATCTCTAGTGGTTAAAGGTGATGTTAATGGCTCTGTTGAAGCAATAGTAAATTCACTTGAAAAATTATCTAATGAGGAGGTAACTATTCAAATAATTCACAGTGCAGTAGGCGGAATTACAGAGTCTGATATAGTTTTAGCTAAAGCATCAGATGCTATTATTTTAGGTTTTAATGTTAGAATTGCTAATAATGTAAAAGATGGTGAAACAAAAGAGATAGATATTAGATATTATTCTATAATTTATGACTTAGTAGATGATGTCAAAAAAGCGGTCAGCGGTATGTTAAAACCTGTAATTAAAGAAAACTCTTTAGGTAAAGGAGAAATTAGAGAGGTTTTTGACCTTACTAAATATGGTAAAGTAGCTGGTTCATATGTTAATTCTGGTATTGTTAAAAGATCTGGAAGATGTAGAATAATTAGAGATTCAGTAGTGGTTTCAGATACGGCTATAAAAGCATTGAAGCATTTTAAAGATGATGTTAAAGAGGTTAAAACTGGCATGGAATGTGGTATTAGTTTTGAAAATTGTACTGATTTCTTAGTGGGTGATCAATTAGAGTTTTTCGAATTAACTGAAGAAGCTCGGCAATAATGGAGCAGCGCGAATATTCAGAAAGGCAATTAAAGGTTGCAGAAAATTTAAAACGAATAGTATCTTATAATATAAATATAGAAAAATCACTTCTTACAATTATTGGTGATGTTTATATTACTGTTTCAGAGGTAAGGATGAGTCCTGATTTAAAATCAGCTAGAATATATATATTGCCAAATTGTGTACATGATGAAGTTGTAAATATTGTAGCTTTAGTTAATGAATTTTCATATTTAATAAAAAAATCTATAGCTAAAACAGCACAGTTAAAATATACACCAAAATTACATTTTGTTTATGATAAACTATTTGATCAGGCTAATAAGATAGAAGATATATTAGGAGATATTAAACGTCATGATTAAGCTTGCAGTTATTTTGGTAAAACCTCAAATGGGCGAAAATATAGGTTCTGCTGCAAGAATTATGGCTAATTTTGCTCATTATGATTTGCGTATAGTTGAGCCAAGAGATGGTTGGCCAAATAGGAAAGCTGAAATTTTAGCTGCAGGAGGGTTAGATATTATTAAAAGTGCTAAAATATATAGTGATATTGCAGCTGCATTAGAAGGCTTAGATGAAATTTATGCTTGTTCTGCAAGGGTTAGAAAAATGCACAAAGATCACTATCATTTAAAAGATCATATAGAAGAAATTAAAGCAAGAGTAGCAAATAATCATAATGTTAAAATTGGTATGATGTTTGGTTCTGAGCGCATGGGTTTACTAAATGATGATATTATTTACGCCAAAAAGATAGTTAATATTGCTGCAAATGAACAATATTCAGTATTAAATTTATCCCACGCTATAGGTTTGGTATGTTATGAATATTTTAATATTTCTGCTAAAAAAGAAATAACAGTAAAATATCGTAAAAAAGAAGCAAGTAAGACAGAGATTGCTTATTTTTTAGAAGATTTAAAAGATAAACTAGATGATACGGAGTTTTTTATTGATAAAGAAAGAAAAATCAAAATGTTTCAGGCTATTTCCAATATTTTTACTAGAAATGACTTAAGTTCGCAAGAGTTAAAAACCATGGTAGGAATAGTGAAAGCATTATATTATTTTATGCCTTCAGATAAGGTGAAAAAAACTGATAAGAGCTAGTTGACAATAATAGGCTTTACTGTATATTTTATCTCCTAATTGTAAATATAAGATGACAAAAAGAGTAAAAGCAAAGCATAAAATATCTAGAAGATTAGGTGTAAATCTTTGGGGTTCACATAAATACAGCCAAGAAAAAAACTATCCTCCTGGTGAACATGGACCATTAAGTGCTACTCGCAGAAAAACAGATTATGGTATTCATCTTAATGCTAAGCAGAAATTAAAAGGTTATTACGCTAATATTTCGGAAAAAAAATTTAGAAAAATCTATCAAGAAGCTAAAAGATTAAAAGGTGACACAGGTGAAAATATTATAGCTTTATTAGAAGCTAGGTTAGATAGTGTGGTTTATAGAGCTAATTTTGTGCCTACAATGTTCGCAGCAAGACAATTTATTAGCCATAAACATATAGAGGTTAATGGTAAAATTGTTAATATAGCTAGCTATCAACATAAAATAGGTGACGTAGTTACGATTAAAGAAAAATCCAAAGATCTATTGATTGTCTTGGAAACTATGCAAAAAAAGGAAAGAGATATTCCTGATTATTTAGAAGTAGATTACAAGCAATCTTCAGTAAAGTTATTATCTTTGCCTGGTCTTAGTGATGTTCCTTATGCGTGTGTTATGGAGCCTCATTTAGTAGTTGAGTACTACTCTGCGTAACTGAA
>CAXPEK010000132.1:0-5104 GCA_964216065.1 Candidatus Actinomarina sp. | reverse complement strand
ACCATATGTAATATGTCAATAGAAGCGGGGGCGAGGGCCGGATTAATCGCGCCAGATGAAACTACTTTTGCTTATTTAAAAGGTAGAAATTTAGCTCCTAAAGGTGAAGCATTTACTAAAGCTGTTCAATATTTGCAAAATTTAAAATCTGATGCTGACGCCAAATTTGATAAGATAGTTACTCTAGATGTAGCGGAATTAACTCCACAAGTCACTTGGGGTACTAGCCCTGAAGATGTGGTAGAAATTACCGGTTATGTTCCTTATCCTGATCAGGTTGAAACTAGTGCTGAGCGTATTAAAACCAAAGAAAGAGCTTTGCAATATATGGGTCTTGAAGCTGGCACTAAAATTACTGATATCAAAATAGACAAAGTATTTATTGGTTCTTGTACCAATTCACGTATTGAAGATTTGCGTGCGGTTGCTAAATTAGTAGCAGGTAGGAAAGTAGCTCCTAATGTTTATGCTATGATTGTGCCTGGTTCTGGTTTAGTAAGATTACAAGCAGAAGAAGAGGGTTTGGATAAAATTTTTGTGGCAGCTGGTTTTGATTGGCGTGAGCCTGGTTGTTCTATGTGTCTTGCTATGAATGCTGACCGTTTAGAGCCTGGTGAAAGATGCGCTTCTACTTCTAATAGAAATTTTGAGGGGCGGCAGGGCCGAGGTGGTCGTACTCATTTAATGAGCCCAGAAATGGCAGCAGCAGCAGCGCTTTCTGGACATTTAGTAGATGTAAGAGAATTTATATAGCTACAAAATTGAATTAATTATTTTTTGTAGTAATAAAATTTATTAGTGCTGTAATTTTTTATTTGTAAGCCCTTGACTTGTGAAAAATCGTAACTATATAGAAGTTAACTTTTTATAAATAATTAATTAACGAGGAAAAAATGTCTGCAGTTAAACCTTTATATGATAGAGTTTTAGTAAAAAGAACTGAATCCGAGCAAAAAACTGCTGGAGGAATTATTTTACCTGACTCTGCCCAAGAAAAACCCCAAGAAGGCGAAGTAGTCGCTGTTGGAAAAGGAACTTTAAAAGAAGATGGTACTCTTGTACCTTTGGAAATTAAAGCAGGTGATAAAATTTTATTTGCAAAATGGTCTGGTACCGAAATAAAGCTAAATGGTGAAGAATTACTCATCATGAAAGAATCAGACATTTTAGCAACTATTGAACAATAAATTTATAGGTAAAAAATGGCTAAAATAATTCAATTTGATAATGAAGCAAGAAAGTCTCTACTAAAAGGTGTAGATACTTTAGCAAATGTGGTAAAAGTAACTTTAGGTCCAAAAGGTAGAAATGTAATTTTGCCGAAAGCTTTTGGTCCAGCTAAAATTACTAAAGATGGTGTTACTGTTGCAAAAGAAATAGAAATTAAATGTCCGTTCGAAAATATGGGCGCACAGATGATTAAAGAAGTTGCTAATAAAACCAATGATGTAGCGGGTGATGGTACCACTACTTCTACAGTTTTAGCTCAAGCATTAGTAAGAGAAGGAAGCAAAGCAGTTGCAGCTGGTATGAATCCTATGGATTTAAAAAGAGGTATTGATCTTGCTGTAGAGAAAGTAGTAGAAAATATCAGAAAAGCCTCAAAATCTGTTGCTTCGCAAGATGAAGTTGCACAAGTTGCGACTATTTCTGCTAATGGTGACGCTGAAATAGGTGAAAAAATAGCTGAAGCTATTTATAAAGTAGGTAAAGATAGTCCTATCACTGTAGAAGAAGCTAAAGGTTTAGACTTTGAAGTAGATGTTGTAGAAGGAATGAATTTTGACCGTGGTTATTTATCGCCTTACTTTGTTACTAATTCAGAAAAAATGACTGTAGAATTAGATAATCCTTACATATTAATAGTAGATAAAAAGATCTCTAACCTACAACAAATAGTTACTTTATTAGAGGCTGTAGTACAATCTGGTAATCCATTATTAATTGTTGCAGAAGATGTGGAAGGTGAAGCTCTTGCAGCGTTAGTAGTAAATAAATTAAGAGGTGGTTTAAAGATCTGTGCTGTTAAAGCTCCTGGTTTTGGTGATAGACGTAAAGCTATGCTTGAGGATTTGGCTATTTTAACTAAAGGTCAGGTTATTTCAGAAGAAGTTGGTCATAAGTTAGAAAATACTGGTCTAGATATGCTAGGTACAGCTAGAAGAGTACTTATTACTAAAGAAGAAACTACTATTGTAGATGGTAGTGGTAGCGATGCTGAAATTGAGACTAGATGTAACCAAATAAAGGCACAAATTGAAGAATCAACATCTGATTATGATAAGGAAAAACTTCAAGAAAGATTGGCGAAATTATCAGGTGGTGTTGCTATTTTAAAAGTTGGCGGTGCGACAGAAGTTGAAGTGAAAGAAAAGAAAGATCGTGTAGAAGATGCTAAATGTGCAGTTATTGCTGCGCTAGAAGAAGGTGTTGTAGCTGGTGGCGGTACTACTTTATTAAAAGCTTCTTTGGTTTTAAGTTCGCTTAAAGGTGCTAATGAAGATCAAAATGCTGGTATTGCGATTGTTAAAAAAGCTTTACAAGCTCCTATTAGGCAAATTGCAGAAAATGCTGGTGTTGATGGTGCGGTTGTTGCTAATAAGGTTCTTGAAAGTGCGGATGCTGATTTTGGTTATGATGCTCAAAATGGTGAATATTGTAACATGGTAAAGGCAGGAATTATTGACCCTACTAAAGTTGTTAGAGCGGGTATTCAAGATGCTGCTTCTGTTGCTTCTTTGTTAATTACTACTGAGGCATTAGTAGCGGAAGAGCCTGCTAATGAAGATAGCGGTAATGTGCCTCCTATGGGTGGCATGGGTGGCATGGGTATGCCAGGTATGATGTAAGTTAGCTGTTTTAATATAAAAACTTAAGAAGCCTCTTAATTTTAAGGGGCTTTTTTTGTATTAAAATTCTATTTTTTTAATTTAAGCTCTTTATGCTTAAATTAAGTTTTTTTTAAAAGCTTAATCTATGCAATTAGTTTTAACGCAGAAATTTAAATTAGCATAGGGATGTTAGTTTACAGTTTAAGCAGTAAAAATAGCAGAATAAAATTAATAATTTGAACATTGTAACATGACTAAAGCAAAAATAGCACAAAAAGCTCCATATAAAGTTAGCGTAGAAGCAGGCAAAAAATATTTCTGGTGTAGCTGTGGTTATAGTAAAAAACAACCTTTTTGTGATGGAAATCATAAAGAACATGCTCCTGACTTTAGGGCTATAGCATGGCAAGCATCTGAGAGTAAAGAAATTTATTTTTGTGGCTGTAAACAAGCTAAGGATGGTGCAATTTTTTGTGATGGCAGCCATAATAAATTATAGTTGCTTGTAGTTTTTACCTTAGCTTATAAATTAGTTAGTTTTAAGGTAAGCTATTTTAGTTTTTTGCACTATAAAATTATGATAGTTAAAATTTTGAGTTTTTATTTTCCCTCATCTTAATAGCTGTAATTTGCTATTAGTTAATTATTAAAACCATATATTTGATAGAAATTAAATTAGAGCATTTGAAAATTAGCCTCTATCAAGATAGCTAATTTAATATTAGTATATCTTCTATTTCTAATTGTACTTTCTCCTGATTTTGCCATGAATTAATTTTCAAACTACCTAAAAAAGAAAATTTAGCACGCTGGTTTTTACTGATTATTTCATAAAAAGGGCTATCTATAGCTTGCCATATAATAGCTTCTATAGTTTTATCGTAAAAGCCAGAGGCATAATCTGCTATAATTAATTTTAGGTGTTTTTCTGCCATTATTTTGGAATAAACAATACGGCAATTTTCAAGTACAAATCTGGGTTTATGATTATCACTGCCAAAAGGCGCTAGTAGTTCTAGTTCTTTACATAATTCTGTAGTTAAAGCCGAAATGGCAAAGTCATAATCATAATCTAACATTTGCTGCTTTAATGCTGTTGCAGTTTCAGCTTGTAGAGCATGCTGTAGAAAATTACTAAATTTAGTTAATTTTTCTGCCGCTACTGTAAAACCTGCTGCCATTTTATGACCACCTCCATTAATTAATAGCCCTTCTGCTTTTGCTTTGGTTATAGCACTACCAAGATCTACTCCTTTAATTGAACGGCATGAAGCTTTGCCTATGCCCTCAGCAACTGAAATTACTATTGCCGGTAAATTATATTTTTCTTTAATTCTTGAAGCCACAATACCTATTACGCCAGGATGCCAGTAATTAGCTTGATTACCAGCTGATGACTGGTTATAAGTAATAATAACTGCTTGTTGAGCTAGGTTGTTATTCTCTATTTGTGCAATGGCCTGCTCTTGAACAAGGTGCTCAATAGCTTTACGTTCTTTATTATATTGCTCTAACTCTAATGCTATTTTATATGCTTCATTTTCATCACTTATTGATAATAATTTTGCCCCCAAGCTAGCTTTACCTACTCTACCTCCAGCATTAATTCTTGGTCCAATAATATAACCTAAATGATAAGTATCTAATTCAGTTAGATTTAAGCCAGCAACGGCAGCTAAGGCTTTTATACCTAAGTTATTTCCTGTTTTTATTTGTTTAAGACCAGCTGTTACAAAAGCTCGATTTAAATTGATTAGCGGTACTACATCACATATTGTACCTAGAGCAACTAAATCAAGAAGCTGCATTAAATTAGGTTCAGATTGTTTAAAAAAATTCTCGGCTCTTAAAGTTGACTGTAATGCAACTAATGTCATGAAACACACTCCTGCTGCGCATAAATAACCATATTCACTTAGGTCATCTTCCTGATTAGGATTTATTATAGCTATGGCTTCTGGCTTAGAGCCAATACTTAAATGATGATCTATGACTAAAATATCTAAACCCATTTCTTTAGCAGCTAAAATAGGTTCAAAAGCTGTAGCACCACAATCTACAGTAATCACTAATTCATAACCTTCTGCTTTTAACTTACTGAAAGCCTGACTATTAGGACCATAACCCTCTTCTATACGATCAGGTATATAAATTCCTACTATTAAGCCTATTTGGGTTAAATAATTTTTAAGCAATGCTGTGGAAGTAGCGCCATCAACATCCTAATCACCAAAAATAGCAATTTTTTTATTTTGATATATGGCATTTTTGAT
>CAXPEK010000131.1:0-9478 GCA_964216065.1 Candidatus Actinomarina sp. | reverse complement strand
GTTTTTATATAATTTATTAATTAAATTATAATTAATATTGTAATTTTTATATATAAGAGGGTGACCAATAAATTTTGTTTTTAATTGATATTTCTCAAAATAAGGTGCTTCAAAAGGGTAAAGAGCCAATAATAAATCATAAATTTTTGCAATTTTTTTAGCTCTATATTCACGATAAGCCCAAACAGTAGGGGCGACTATGTGGATATATTTTGCGTTAAAGTTTTGTTTTTTAAGTTTTTTTATAACTCTAAAATTAAAATCAGGAGCATCGACAGTTATAATTATGTCAGGCTTATATTTTTTGATTTCTGCGACTGTATAATTTATTAATTTTATTATTTTAAGTAATGAGGGTATTACTTCAACAAAACCCATTATATTTATTGCTTGCTGCGGAAAAATATTTTCTATATTTTCCTTTTGCAAATTTTTGCTGCCACAGCCCTTTAAATGCAATTTAGGATAGGTGTTTTTTAATTTTTTAATAATTTTGCTTGCTAATAAGTCACCAGATTCTTCACCAGTAATTATAAAAATCTTCATTTTGCAATTAAATAAATTAATTATATAATATGGCATTATAATATAATTAAATAAAATAGGAATAGCATGAATACAAAAACAGTTAATGGCGTAGATGGAGCTCATTTAAAAAGCTATATAGAGAGAATTGAAAAATTAGAAGCAGATAAAAAAGCGATCGCAGATGATGTAAAAGAAATTTTTTCAGAAGCGAAAGCATTTGGCTATGATGTTAAAATTATGAGAGAAATTTTAAAATTAAGAAAGCTAGATCAAAACGAGCTATATGAAAAGGAAAGTATGGTAGAAATTTACAAAACTGCTTTGGGCATGGAAGAAGAAGCTGACATTGAAAATGACAATAATTTACCACATCAAGCTGCTTAATGAAAAATATCATTTTAGCAATTACAGGAGCAAGTGGTGCAGTCTATGGCTATAGAATTTTAGAATTTTTAGAAAAAAATGAAAATGTACAATTACATTTAATTATTTCACATGCAGCACAAATTACTATCAAGCATGAATTAGATATAGATATCTCTATGCTAAAAAATCTAGCTTACAAAAGTTACTCTGTTAAAGATATTTCAGCATGTATTTCCAGTGGTTCATATAAAGTAGATGGTATGATTATTGCTCCATGCTCTATAAAGACCATGTCTGAAATTGCTAATTCTATGAGTTCAAATCTTATTTCTAGATCAGCAGATGTAGTATTAAAAGAAAAAAAGAAGCTATTATTATGCATAAGAGAAACTCCATTGCATAGTATTCATCTTGAAAATCTCAAGAAAATATCTGATCTAGGGGCGGTGATTTTTCCTCCTGTGCCAGCTTTTTATAATAAACCAGAAACAATTGATGATATTATAAATCATTCAGTTGGCAGAATATTAGATCAGTTTGAAATTCCGCAGAATTTATGCAGTAGATGGCGGGGTATTAAATAAATTATTAACTGTTAGAGTAGATAATGCTATACAACTTCTCTCTAGCTTGTAAAAATATATCTTCTAAACTAGCAGATTCTAAGGCACTAAAATCCTGTAAAACATAGCTAGCCACTTCCATCTTTAAATTTTCTAAATTTCTAGGATGGTCAATGCCAATTCTGATACGATGATAATCATTACCAATTTTTGAGTCAATGTCTTTTAAGCCATTATGTCCAGCATTACTACCTGAAAATTTATTTTTTATTATGCAAAATTTAAGATCAAGATCATCATGAATAACTATGATATTTTTATTGGAAATCTTATAAAACTTAGCTATTTCTAATATAGCTTCACCAGATCTGTTCATATATGTTTGTGGTTTAGCTAAAATAATTTTTTGTTCATCTAAATTAATATCATATAATTTAGCCTTAAATTTTTCAGTGAAAATATTGGGATTATGCGAAAAATAGCGACATAAAAAATCAATAAATAAAAACCCAGCGTTATGCCTGTTATGCTCATATTTTGTACCTTTGTTACCTAGTCCACAAATTAAGTACATTTAAAACAAGCTATTATTACTACTTTTCCTCCGTGCTTTTGCTTTCATTGATAACTTCTACCTTAGCTTCAGCATCTTCATCATTATCTACTTCTTGAACTTCAGGAGCTCTGCCCGATACTGTAACTAACGATAAATTATCTCTAGTTATTACCTCTACTCCTTCTGGTAAATTTAGATCATTTATATGTATAGAATCACCTATATTAAGATCAGTAACATCTATAGCTATTTCGCTAATAATATCTTTAGGATAGCAGGATAATTCTAATCT
This sequence comes from Candidatus Actinomarina sp., assembly GCA_964216065.1. Classification (GTDB taxonomy): domain Bacteria; phylum Pseudomonadota; class Alphaproteobacteria; order Rickettsiales; family JABIRX01; genus JABIRX01. The sequence continues at coordinate 7,173 of CAXPEK010000131.1, read as the reverse complement.
TCTAACTGCATGGCTAAGCACTCCTCCTAATTTAACACCTTTACATTTAGCGTCATTTTTGGTGATAATTTGAGCTTTGATTTTAACTTTAGTTTTGTCATCTAATTCATAGAAATCTACATGCTCAACATTGTCAGTAACTGGATGCCTGTAAAGATCTCTTGGTATTGCTTTAATTTTTTCCGAACCTAATTCTATTTCACATATTTGCGTATAAAAGCGACCTTGCTTGTGTCTTTTAGCTATTAAGGCAAAATCTATTGCAATAGCTTTAGGTTTTTTGCTAGGTCCGTATATTATAGAAGGTATTAATCCTTGGTTTTTTAGTTTTTTAGAAGAGATCTTTCCTGTTTCTGTTCTTGCTTCTGCTTTAATTGCGAATATATTAGGCATAATTTTTATTTTACATTTTAGAGGATGTAAAATACAGCTTATATGATTAATTGCAAGTAAAAATCAGCTTTTTAACTTGTTAGATTTAACTAAAAAGTACAGAAACTGATTTTTCATGGGAAATTCTATCAATTGCTTCTGCGATAAGTGAGGAGGAAGAAAGGATTTTTACATTATCTAATGTTAGTATTTTTGCATTATTGTCAATAGTGTCAGTTATAACCAACTGGTCTAAAGTAGATTTTTTTATTCTTTCAACTGCGCTTCCTGAAAGCACACCATGCGTTATATAAGCGCTAGTTGAAAGAGCATTTTTTTCTTTTACAGCACAGGATGCATTGCATAATGTTCCTGCGCTATCTACTAAATCATCTATAAAAATACAATGTTTACCAGCAACATTACCAATGATATTCATAACTTCGGAAATACCAGCTTTTTCTCTTCTTTTATCTATAATTACTAAATCTAAATCTAGCTTCTTCGCAATTGCCCTTGCTCTTGTTACTCCTCCTACATCTGGAGAAACTATCACAGTATTAGCTAAGTCAAAATTATTTTCGATATCTCTTATAAAAATTGGGGCAGCATACAAATTATCAAGAGGTATATCAAAAAACCCTTGAATTTGTCCTGCATGTAAATCAATAGTTAAAACTCGGTCAGCACCAGCTTTAGTGATAAGATTAGCAACTAATTTAGCAGAAATTGGAGTTCTTGGACCTGGTTTCCTATCTTGTCTAGCATAGCCATAATAGGGCATTACTGCGGTTATTCGTTTAGCTGAGGCTCTTCTTAACGCATCTATGCATATTAACAACTCCATAAGATGCTCATTAGTAGGATAAGAGGTAGATTGAATAACGAAAACATCTTCACCTCTGACATTCTCATTGATTTCAACAAAAATTTCTCCATCTGCAAATTTTTTTATCGAAGAATCAATAATTTGTTTATTTAATTTTTTTGCTATAGCTTCAGCTAGAGGTTTATTGGCATTGCATGCAAGTATTTTCATTAAATTTTATCTTGGTTAAAATTATTTATATAATTATAATATTTATTTTAAAGTAAAAATTAACATGGATACCATATTTGCTCCCATTACTGCAGTGCATAAAACAAGTATTATTACTTTGAGAATTTCTGGACAAGAAGCTGATAAAATATTTAAAATATTTTCGATAAAAAAAACTATAAAGGCCAGATATGCACATTTATGTGAACTTAAATATGCTGATAAAATAATAGATAAAGCTTTATTAATATATTTTCCTGCACCTAATAGCTTTACTGGTGAAGATATAATAGAAATTTCTATACATGGAAGTTTGGCTATCTACAAACAAATTATTGCAATATTAGCTAATATTAATGGTTTCAGATGGGCGGAGCCAGGAGAATTTTCTAAACGAGCCTTTTTAAATAACAAATTAGATTTGCTGCAGGCAGAGGCAATTAATGATTTAATTAAGGCACAAACTACCAAGCAATCTGAGCGCGCTTTAGCACAGTTACAAGGAAAATATAGTAATTTTTTTCTTGAATTTAGAGAGAAGTTTATAGAGATAAGAGCATATTTAGAAGCTTTTATTGATTTTCCTGATGAGGACATACCGGAAGAAAAATTTACTGAGATAAATAATATTATAGGTGATCTTAAATATAGAATAAGCAAGTTACAGCAAAATTTTAATAAGGAAAAAGCTATTATGCAGGGCATAAATATCAGCATTATAGGTCCAGTTAATGCTGGTAAATCTAGTTTAATTAATTATCTTGTGGGTAAGGAAGTTTCCATAGTTTCAGATATTGCTGGTACTACTAGGGACTTGATAGAGGTAAATCTAGATTTAGCAGGATATGCAGTTACCTTAATTGATACAGCAGGATTAAGAGAATATAGTAATGATAAAATTGAACAAATAGGTATCAATAAGACTAAAGAAAAAGCAGCTAACTCAGATTTCAAAATTTTACTACTTGCAGCAGATCAAATTGCAGAAATTGCTAATTATCAAGACTATATTGACGCAAATAGTCTGGTGGTAATAAATAAATGTGAACTCAACACTAATAGTGATGGAGCTTATGCAAACATTACCAAAAATAGCTTAAAAATATCAGTTAAAAAGCAGCTTAACCTAGATTTGTTGCTTAAAAAAATAACCACATTAATAGCAGAAAATTATAATTTAGAAGATAATATAGCTATTAATAAAGAGCGTCATTATAATATAGTTAATGAAATTTATGTAGAATTAGCCAAAATTGATCTAACAAATGATTTAGTTATAATAGCTGAAATCTTAAGAAGATGTACATTTTTACTAGAAAAAATTGTTGGTTTAATTGATGTTGAAGATATTCTTGATAAGATATTTTTATCATTTTGTATAGGAAAGTAATGTTTACAGGTATAATAGAATATTTAGGAGAAATTATAGAAATACATAATATTGGTAATGAGCTAGAAATTACCATCAAAACTAATATTTCAGAAGAAATTAAATTAGGTCAATCTATTGCGTGTAATGGAACTTGTTTAACAGTAACTAAGCTTGAAAAAAATAATATTTCATTTTTTATTTCGGCAGAAACCATCGCTAAAACTACCATTGCTAACTGGTATCTGGGCCAAATTATTAATCTAGAATTAGCCATGCAGGCACATGCTAGGTTTGATGGTCATATGGTATCGGGTCATATTGATGCAAGGGCAATAGTTCAGGATATTAGTAAAAAAAATGATTCACATATTGTAATTATTGAAATTCCTCCTGCTTATATTGAATATATTATAGATAAAGGTTCTATTGCGATAGATGGCATTTCTTTGACTATTAACGAAATTAAGCATAACATGATTTACCTAAATATTATACCACACAGCTGGAACAATACTAATATGCAGTATTTACAAGCTAAAGATGAAGTTAATATTGAGATAGACTTAATTGCAAAATATATAAAGAAGCTACATGTCAAATAATAAATTATCTTCTATTGAAGAAATAATTCAAGATGCCAGAAATGGTAAAATCTTCATTATAGTAGATGATGAAAATAGAGAAAATGAAGGAGATTTAGTGGTAGCTTCAGAATTTGCTAATCATGAGGCTATTAATTTTATGGCTAAATATGGTAGAGGCTTAATTTGTTTAGCTCTAACAGAAGCTAGAAGCAAGATTTTAAATCTACCTTTAATGTCACCCCTAAATTCTTCAAGACATGGCACGGCATTTACAATTTCAATAGAAGCAAGAGAGGGAGTTACAACAGGAATTTCAGCTCAAGATAGGGCTACTACTATTAAAACCGCAATTTCTCCCGATAAATCTTCATATGATATATGTTCGCCGGGTCATATTTTTCCTTTAGTTGCAAGAAATGGTGGCGTTTTAGTAAGAGCGGGTCACACTGAAGCTGCTGTAGATATAGCTAAGTTAGCTGGTTTAAATGAATCTGGTGTAATATGTGAAATTATGAATGAAGATGGTACTATGGCTAGGTTACCTGACCTTTATAAATTTGCTGCCAAGCACCAGTTAAAGATTGCTTCAATTGCAGATTTAATTGCTTATAGAAGAAAAGAAGAAAATTTAGTTTCATGTAAAATAAAAAGTAAAATTCACCATAAATATGGTGAGTTAGATATAGCTGTTTATGTTAGTAACACCGAATATGCAGAGCATATAGTTTTAACTAAAGGTCCAATAAATTTAGATCAGCCCGTATTAGTAAGAATGCATTCGCAAGATATATTGTCTGATATAATAGGTGATAACATTAATGATAAAGCTAATCTGATCGATAGAGCTTTGCAGAAAATTACTACTAATAATGGTATATTAGTTTTATTAAGAAGCCCACAAAAAAATAAAGTATCAGAGACTTTATTTAATCGTGACCATAAATTACATAAAAAAGTTAATGATAAATTAATTAGAGATTATGGTACAGGTGCACAAATTTTAAAAGATTTAGGAGTTAAAAAATTGAAATTATTAACTAACAATCCTAAAGCCATTATAGCCTTAGACAGTTTTGGTCTGGAAATAACCGAATATGTTAATTTTTAAGTTTGTTTGTTGCTATTAAATAGCCTCTAGCTTTATTGCCATCTTTAATTTGCATAGCTTGGTAAAATTTTTCTAGATTAACCCAATACCATGGCTGCAAATGGCTAGCAACATCCATAATTAAAATTTTATCTTTGGTTTCATTATAGGCTACTATAGGTGAGATATGGCCAGCAGTTAATGCCCCTATATGCTTGCCTTGAAAATTAGCAATAATATAGCTATCTGGCTGTTCTAAAATTTTAATTAAATTTTTTCTAAATTGGGCAAGGCCAAGATCATATGCACCTTCAGCATAAATTATTTCTGTTTTAACATTATAATAATTCAGCATATCTGCTAATTGTTGTAAGGTTAAGCCAGCATCAAATCTTGCTAAGTTTTTATCTTGAGCTTCTAATCTGATTACTTTTCTAGCTTTGATAACATCAGTATGTTCGCTTAAAAATTCATCTTGAGTAAAGGTTCTAAATTCAATAATACCGCCACCAAATATCTTAGGTTTAGTGATAATATTCTTGCTATTTTCTATAACAAACTTTCCTTGGTTTAAAGCATTTAAAATTATTACCGAACTTGCAATGCCACAATATAAAGGATTAACTTGGGGTTGAAAGTGGCTAGCTAGGCTATAGAAATCATTTTTGTATTTTGCACTATCTAGTAGCTCTATGCCTTGAGGGCTAGAAAAGCTTGCTATGATGATTTCTTTTTTACCAGCAAGCTCAACTTCATTAAATTCTCCGTAATTGCGTGCATGTAAATTTACTGAATAGAATGACAATAAAAATAAAATAATTAATTTCACTGTAATGATCCCAATTCTTTAATTACAAGGTCGCCCATTTCAGAGGTTGATACAAGCTGTAAATTTTTTTCTTGAATATCCATAGTTCTGTAACCTTTTGCTAATACGTTTTTAACTGCCTGATTTAATTTATCAGCTATATCATGCAATGCAAAAGAATAGCGTAGCATCATTTCGAAGCTTAAAATAGTGGCTAAAGGATTTGCTATATTTTTGCCAGCAAGGTCAGGGGCTGATCCATGTACAGGCTCGTATAAAGCATGTTGTTTGTTATTTTCTAACTTAGCTCCAAGTGAAGCGCTGGGTAACATTCCAAGTGAGCCAGTAAGCATAGCTGCAATATCTGATAAAATATCTCCAAACATATTAGTTGTAACTATAACATCAAATTGCTTAGGCTCTCTTACTAATTGCATAGCTGCATTATCTACATACATATGTGATAACTCTATATCACTATATTTTGCTTTATGCAGGTCAGTAACTATATTGCGCCACATTTCTGTAGATTCTAGCACATTTGCTTTATCTACTGAGCATAATTTATGATTTCTTTGCGTAGCAATATCAAAAGCTATTTCTGCAACCCTAAGCACTTCATCTTCATGATATATTAAGCTATTTAAACCTTGTTTTTTACCATTAACTTCTTTTACTCCTCTTGGCTCACCAAAATAAATACCACTGGTTAATTCTCTTACTATCATAATATTTAAGTTGCTGATAATCTCTTCTTTTACGGTGGAGCTATGCACTAACTCTTTAAAGGTAATAGCGGGTCTTAAATTAGCAAATAAATCAAGTGATTTTCTAATTTTTAATAATCCCTTTTCTGGCCTAATAGCAATATCTAAACCTTCCCATTTAGGTCCACCAACTGCGCCAAGTAAAATTGCATCAGCATTTTTGGCTAAATTAATTGTTTCTTCGGTTAGAGGCTGGCCATATTGATCGGTGGAAACACCTCCAATTAATGCTTCTTCAGTAATAAAATTAGAGTTATAGTTATGATTGAACCAATTAATAATTTTTTTTACTTCAGCACAAACTTCAGGGCCAATACCATCGCCAGGTAAAAATAAAATGTTTTTAGACATAAAGATTAAATAAATATTATGTCTAGACTAAACAATCTGATTTAAATAATCTAGTAATTTATCAAAGCAGGTCAAGCTATGCTTGATTAAAGTCATTTTTTTTGCTATAATACTAGTGTAACTTTTAAAAAATAATTTATGATTTCTTTTTGTAAACGAATTTGTAGGGCTGCAAATAGTCTTGATAGTTTAAATAATGATTTAAAGTTAGATTACACATCCTTACAAAATACATATGATGTAGCCTTAGTTTGGTTAGATTTGATTACTAAAGCTAAAAAAGCAAGGACCTTCATTTTGGCGAGAAGTCCTTAGTGAAATAGATGATCTTGATGATAATCTAGATTTGGTAAAAGCAAGGCATATTAAGAAACATCAGCAGAAATTTAGAAGTAGATTAAATGCGTTTGCTGATGATGATGCTAAGTTACTTGATGTTAATGATGAATTTTTTAAAACATATTTTACTGTTGTTAAAGCTAGGCCAGAAATATTGAAAAATATATTGCAAACAGAAAAGATATATCAAGAATATCTTAAGAGTGAGCCTGAAAATAGCTCTAAAAATTTACAAGATATAATATCAAAACAGCTAGGTCACACCATAAATAAAGAAGAATTAGATTGTATAAAATCTCTATATTGCGCGAAACAGGAAAATATGCTGTTTACTTCTAGTTACGTAAATAGCGTTTCTAAAAATACTAACGAATTATCACTCTGATTATTGGCGCTAAAATGTTAATTTTAGTTTTTTTTATAAAGCATGATATAATTTTGGCTTAAATTTTTA
>CAXPEK010000130.1:0-2005 GCA_964216065.1 Candidatus Actinomarina sp. | reverse complement strand
TTCTTAAATGTCCTACATGAATATTACCAGAAGGATATGGAAACATCTCTAATACGTAATATTTCTCTGCTTGTGACTCAGGTGCAAATTGATAACTATCTTGCCACCTCTCTTGCCATTTAGACTCTATTTTACTAAATGGATAATTCTCTGCAAAATCAGACATAATAATAAATCTCTAATATAAATCGGAAGATGTATCTAGAGCAATTTGACTTAAAGAGTTAAATTCACCAAAATTCAACTTAGCCCCTATGAATATTACATTGCCCTCATTATTAAAAGTCTTACCTACCTCATAACCAGTAGTATTGGATATATCTGCCGAATTAGCCGAAAAACTATATTGGTTTAATTCACCATATAAAGTATAATTTTTACTCAATCTATAATCAAAAGCTATAGAGGTTAAACTAAATTTCTGCTGCCTGTAATCTGAGTTAAAATTACCAATATTAAATTTATAAGCACCAAATTGATAACCAATACCAAAACTTGTATAACTAGCATTATTATCTCTATATGTACTATCAGAAGCCGATAAATCTGACCTTACCATCATCAAACTATCACCCCAAGATCCGTATGATGCTGCAAAAGAAAAATTACCTTTAAAAATATAAGTGCCTAATGCAATAGATTGCAAATCTTGCTGAATAAACTGATCAGCATAAACATTATTAGTATCTTCAGCAAAACCATATTCTCCAGTTAAACTAACCGCTACACCTAAATCATTAAATTGCTCAACATAATTAACCCCCCAGTCAATTACATCTGAAACATCACCACTATTTGCACCAGAAAAACCATTACCATAATAAGACGCCCCCCTATCACCTGAATCAGGAGCATATGAAAAGCCAAATTGAATGGCAGATAAACGCGGACTGTAATAACTAATTCTGCCAATAGTTCTAGTATCATCAAATTTATCAGCTCCATTAACTTTACTATAACCATGCGCTAAAGGTAAATCGGGCCTTATCATAAAAGCTTTATTACCCATGCCAGTAGTATTTCTTATGTCATTGCCATCATAAGTAATGCTATCATCACCATCGTTTTGTTCAGCATTATAGCTTAAGCCAAAATCTGGTATATTAACAAAACGCCACCAATTTCCTGCTATGCCGCCAGTACCAGCAAATCTGTATGATGCGTCAAATTTCATCTTTTTAGAAGGACCCTCAACATCACCCATTTCAACTCTACCTGTAGCTTTCTTTTCCATAAACATGTAAGCTCTTCTAGTTAGCACCGCTGAGCTATCATTGACACGCTCTAATTCAGAGCTACTGTTATATTGCGCAGCATTTTGTCTATGTGAATCTAACATAAGTGAGGCAACTGCTCCATATAAAACCGCATTATCTGATTTACCTAATATCGCAAAATCTATAAATGCATCTTGCGCAAAATAATTACTTTTAGTTAAATTATTCTCATTATCAGATCCTATAGGTAAATCACTATTACTATATAAGCTAGATTGATCTGTTAATGCTGAAGAAAAATTAAATTTACCACCCATATATACTTCAGGTGCTATTGCTGCTTGTAGTTTGATATTATTAAAAATTAAAAAACAAAAAATAAATAAACGAATCATTATATAAATAAAAAATTTATCTAATTTTTAACTATTTTTTTTTTAAATGCATTATTTTTTATAATTAAATTAAGTGCTTCCTTATAAGCTAGATGCTCTTGCGCTAATATTTTATTTTTTATAGCAGCTAAATTATCATGCTTTGCAACTTTAACCATTTTCTGAATAATAATTTCGCCTGCATCCATTTCCTTAATCACGTGATGTACCGTACAACCAAAGATATTCTCACCAGCTTTAAAAGCATCTTCTACAGCATTAGCACCTTTATATTTAGGCAATAAAGATTGATGTATATTAAGAATTGGTATATCAATATTATCTAGGAATATTTCTGTTACTAAACGCATATAACCAGCCATACAGACAATATCTAAATTATATTTTTTAAGC
>CAXPEK010000129.1:0-3186 GCA_964216065.1 Candidatus Actinomarina sp. | reverse complement strand
CCATAATATAGCAAAATATATTCTAAGATATAATTTAATTTTGAAACCTAAAAAATTTGAAGATCAAATATTAGTACAAAAAATTGCCAATATATATTTTGCTAACCCTATTGGCTTAGCTGCAGGTTTTGATAAAAATGCTGAGATGATTAAAGCTTTAGCTAAATTTAATTTTGGCTTTTTAGAGGTTGGCACAGTAACTCCAAAGCCTCAATTAGGTAATAAAAAGCCACGTTTATTTAGACTAGAGTCTGATAAAGCAATTATTAATCGCCTAGGCTTTAATAATTATGGCGCTATAAAATTTAAAAAAAACTTTCAAAAAAATTATGCCAATGAACTTCCTATTGGCATTAATATTGGTAAAAATAAAGATACTAAATCACAAACTAAAGATTACCTTTATTTAATTGAGTATTTTTATGATCTAGCTGATTATATAACTATTAATATATCCTCACCCAATACCCCAGAATTAAGAAAAATTCAGGAAGCAGAAATATTAGAAGAATTTATTGACTCTGTTAATGAGCAAAGAAATTTGCTAGGTAAAAAAAATTTATTCTTAAAAATAGCTCCTGATTTAACGAAAAAACAGCTTGAAGATATTTGCATAATCTCCTTAAAATATAATATTAATGGATTAATTATATCCAATACTACTATTGCACGCGAAAATCTAACTAACAAAAAATTTAGCAGCGAAACCGGTGGTCTAAGTGGTAGACCATTATTTGCAAAATCTAACCAAATGATTGCGGCAGCATATAAAATTTTGCAAGGAAGAATACCGATAATTGGGGTTGGAGGTGTTTCTAACGCTGCAGATGCCTATCACAAAATAAAACTCGGAGCAAATTTAGTACAAATATATACTGCTCTAATTTATGAAGGGTTGAATTTAGCCACAGAAATTAACCAAGATTTAGCAAAACTATTAAGGCAGGATGGATATAAAAATATTTCTGCAGCAATTGGAATTTTGAGTAAATAAAATTAACAGTAGACCATATTTGCTATTAATATTTTTATGAGACTTGCTAATCTAATAATTAGTTATAAAGGAAAATGCTATTAATAAGTCGTATTTAATTCAGATTGCATTGTAAAAATGAATAATTAAAATCTAATGAAAACTGCATATGGATAAAAATTACCTAAAACTTAGCCAAGCTTTTGATCGTTATTATATTTTACAAAAAATACATTATAACTTAAGTTGGGATACCCAAGTTAAAATGCCAAAAAATGGATTTTATATAAGAGAGAAACAGCTAACTCTCATTAATAATGAAATTTCTAATACTATATGTAATAAAAATATTGCCGAGATATTTGCAACTATAAAGCAAGAAAATTTACCTTTAAAAGCACAAAGAAACTTTGCTCTAATGCAAAAAATTTTCTTACATCAAAATGCTATTCCCCAAAAATTAAAGCAAGAATTTGCTCTGATGGCTCTTAAAACCGAATTTATCTGGCCTAAAGCTAAACAAGAAAATGATTTTGCCTTATTCAATAAATATTTTAGCAAATTAATTATTTTACTGCGTGAAATAACGCAAATTAAAAGTGAAAAAATGCATATTTCTAAATATGAGACTTTATTAGATTTATATAGCCCCGCAATCAAAGAATCGGAGTTAGACATAGTTTTTACTGAATTAGCCCATAAATTACCTAGTCTTATTGCAAAAATTAGCAGCAAGCAAAATATTGTACCTAATTTAACAAAATTAAAAGCACCTAAAATTGCACAAACAAAGCTTATAAAAGAAATTACTAAAAAATTAAGGCTAAATGATAGTTGGTGTCGAATTGACCAAAGCTTACATCCTTTTTGCACTGGCTTTCCTGGTGATGTTAGAATTACTACCAAATATGATACCACAAATTTTACCTCAGCATTAATGGGCATTATTCATGAAGCTGGACATGCTCTATATGACAATAACCTACCTAAAACATCTATCACTCAGCCCATAGGTCAAGCAGCAGGCATGGCTTTGCATGAAAGCCAATCACTATTTTTTGAAATGCAAATAGCTAGAAGCAGGCCCTTTTGCGAGTTTATTATTAATGATGTTAACAAATGCTTAAATATTAGTTTAAGCGCAACAGAGCTTTATACATATTTAAATTTTGTTGAAAAACAACATATTAGAATAGCCAGTGATGAGGTTACTTACCCTTTACATATAATTTTAAGATATCAAATTGAAAAAGACCTAATTAACAACAAGATAGAAACAACTGATATTCCAGAAATTTGGTCAACCAAAACCCAAAAATTATTACAATTAAAAACTCCAAATCATCAGCTAGGCTGTTTACAAGATATCCATTGGAGTGATGGAAGTTTAGGTTATTTTCCTAGCTACAGTCTAGGTGCCATTTACGCCAGTCAAATATCTAAGAAAATGAAAAATTATCTTCCTAATTTCGATGAACTTATTGCCAACGGAAAATTCCAAGAAATTCATAAAATCTTAAAAGAAGAAATACATGTAAAAGCTCATAGTCAAGATGCCGCAGAAATTATGTCTAATTTTACTGGCAAGAATTTAGCTGTTGATGATTACTTAAATTATTTAGAGAATAAATTTCTTAATTAATTGATAATTTAAAATACATAAAAATAAGTATATAAAATATCACGCGCAAATTGAATTAAGATAAATAAAATAATTATGGAAATATCTACACCCCCTATATTGGGGATGAATTTTCTAATTTTATCTAATACAGGCTCTATTATTTGAATTAAAAAGCGATTAACGATAATAACTAATTGATTATACTGGTTGATCACTTTAAACAGCAACAAATAATATATAATTATATATACAAATACTAAAAATGAATAGATCGATAATATCGATCCTATTAAATTTACAAAAGGATTAAGATTCAGCATATGATAACTAATTTTATTTTTTAACTATTACTAGCATAAGAATTTAATAAAAATAAATCTTACAAGCAAGTAATACCAAATTTTATTTACAAAGTAATTTACTACTGCAATTTTTACTACTTGCATTACAAATTAAAATCTTGAATTAACTAATACCAAATAACTGATCTTCTAATTTAAAATTCTACATTAAACCTAATTGCATGAAACCATGCTTAATAAATAAAGCTTAGTATAATATAAAAAAATTGTACTTTTATAGTTTTGCT
>CAXPEK010000128.1:0-2006 GCA_964216065.1 Candidatus Actinomarina sp. | reverse complement strand
AAGGCTGTTTGTTTTAAGGAGGCTTTAGATCCTTCTTTTAAGATTTATGCTAGAAATGTTGTCGAAAATGCGAAAATATTAGCAGCTACGCTTAAAAATAGGGGGTTAAATATTGTATCAGGTGGTACGGAAAATCACTTAGTTTTAGTAGACTTAACTCCTAAAAAATTAACTGGTAAATTAACTGAAGAGGCTTTGGAAGCAGCTAATTTGACTTGCAATAAAAATGCTATTCCTTTTGATCCAGAAAAACCATTTATTACTTCGGGCATTAGGCTTGGTACTTCAGCTGGCACGAGTAGAGGTTTTGGCATTGCTGAATTTCAAAAAATAGGTAATTTAATTGGTGATATAGTTGATAGTTTGGCAGCTAACAGCAATATAGCTGAAGTTACTCAGCAAGTTAAGCAACAAGTTATTGAATTATGTGATAAATTTCCTGTAAGTTGATGTTTTGTCCATTTTGTAAGCATCATGAAACTGTAGTTAAAAATTCTCGATTATCAGATGATGGTAGTTCTACTAGAAGAAGGAGAGAATGTCCAAATTGCAATTCAAGATTTACTACATATGAGCGTATTCAATATAAGGAGATTTTAATTATAAAAAAATCTGGGGCTAAAGAGTTTTTTGATTATCAAAAATTACTTGCTTCTATTAAAATGGCTCTTAGAAAGCGCAATATTACCGCAGATATATTGGATAAGGTAGCAGGAGAGATATACCAAGAATTAAATTTATCTAATGAATCAGAAATTAAATCTAATGAAGTAGGTGAGCTGGTGATGAATAAACTTAAATTATTAGATAAGGTTGCGTTTATACGCTTTGCTTCTGTTTATAAAAATTTTGAGTCTATTGAAGATTTTGAAAATTTTTTAAGAAATAATTAAGTTTATAAGAATATGCATGATCTAGGTGATAAAAAATGGATGCAAATAGCAATTCACACTGCAAAACGGCAATTAGGTAGAACCTATCCAAATCCTGCAGTTGGTGCAGTTATAGTTAAAGATGATATGATGCTTGCTAAGGCAGCAACTGGAGATCAAGGAACTCCACATGCAGAGTTTAATGTTATAAATAAGCTAAATAAAGAGCAATTATTAGGCGCAACATTATATGTAACTTTAGAGCCTTGTGATCATATTGGTAAAAATCCTTCTTGCAGTAATTTAATTGTAGCTTCGGGTATTAAAACTGTGGTAGTAGCTTGTATAGATATTAATCCTATAGTTAGAGGTAAAGGAGTTAAAAAATTAACTAATTCTGGTATTGAGGTTAGAATTTTAAATGATGCTGCTGCAAAAGATTTAAATAAAATGTTTTTTTCATTTATATCACTAAAATTACCTTATTTAACTTGTAAAATTGCCACTAGCTTAGATGGTAAAATTGCCTTATCTAACAAAGATAGTAAGTGGATAACCTCACTTATATCAAGAAATTATGTGCATTTATTGAGGTCTAGACATGATGCGATTATGACCGGAGTTGGTACTATAATTTCTGATGATCCTTTATTAAATTGTAGAATTAATGGTTATTTACAGCATCGTTTAGTAATAATTTTAGATAGAAATTTAGCAGTACCATTAGCTAGTAATATTTTTTCAGCTAGTCTTGAAAGAGAAATATGGCTGTACACTACAAGTAATGATACGTTGAAAATAGAAAAATTACAGCAAATGGGCGTTAAAATTATAATATTTGCAGAAGATGAATATAATGATCCTGTCAATATACTTAGTAATATTGCCCAAAAAAATATTAGTTCAATTTTTTTAGAAGCGGGACAACTAGTTACCAAATTTATTAAAGCTGATTTAATTAACCACTTTGTTATTTTTAGATCTGGTCAATTTTTTGGCCAAGATGGTTTTGATATGTGTGGTGATTTATTCTTAAATTATATCACGGAAGCTAGAAAATATAATTTGGTAAAAGTTAAAAATATTAATAATAAAGATGTCATAGAAGAATATATTAAGAGTTAGTATTTTAGA
>CAXPEK010000127.1:0-5308 GCA_964216065.1 Candidatus Actinomarina sp. | reverse complement strand
ATGCTGCAATCAGTAAAATTGTTATAGAAAGGCAGGCCAAGAAAGTTACGGTAATTATAAAAACCGCAAGGCCTGGCATAATTATCGGCAAAAGAGGTTCAGATATAGAGAAAGTTAAAAATCAAATAGGTAAGATTACTGATTCTGAAGTTAGTTTAAATATAGTTGAAGTAAAAAAGCCTGAAACTAGTGCTGAGTTAATTGGCCAAAATATAGCTAGCCAAATAGAAAGAAGAATTTCTTACAAAAGGGCTATGAAGAAAGCTATACAAGCCGCTCTAAGAATGGGTGTCAAAGGTATTAGAATTAATTGTTCGGGTAGATTATCAGGTGCTGAAATTGCTCGCATGGAGTGGTATAGAGAGGGACAAGTTCCTTTACATACGCTAAAAGCCAATGTAGATTACGCCTTAGCTGAAGCTAATACTTCTTATGGTGTTATTGGAGTTAAAGTTTGGGTTTATAGAGAAGAAGATAATAACTAGAAGAGGAAAAAATGTTATTACCAAAAAGAACAAAATATAGAAAAGCGCATAAAGGACGAATTAAGGGTAATGCAAAAGGCGGTGCCCAACTAAGCTTTGGTGCTTTTGGTTTAAAGGCAGTTCAGCCGGAAAGAATTACTTCAAGACAGATCGAAGCTGCAAGAAGGGCTGCAACTAGGCATATGAAAAGAGCTGGAAAGCTTTGGATACGTGTTTTTCCTGATATTCCTGTTACTAAAAAACCTACAGATGTTAGAATGGGTAAAGGTAAGGGCTCGGTAGAATATTATGTATTTAGAGTTAAGCCTGGTAGGATAATTTTTGAAATTGATGGAGTAAGTGAGCAATTAGCTAGAGAAGCTTTAGAGTTAGCAGCAGCTAAACTACCATTTGCGGCAAAGTTTATAACTAGAATTGAGAGTAACTAATGAAATACATAGACATAAAATCTAAAACAAAAGATGAATTAGAGAAGAAATTTGTTGAATTAAAGAAAGAACTCTATAATATCAATCTCCTTCGTGCTAATGGAGAAATGAAAAACTCTGCGAAAATTAGGCAGATTAAAAAAGATTTGGCACGAATTTTAACATTTTTTAATGAGAAGAAAGTTAGTTAAGAATTATGCCAAAAAGAACATTACAAGGCACAGTAGTAAGTAACAAAGCTGAAAAAACTGTTACTATATTAGTTACAAGAAAATATAAACATTCGGTATATAAAAAATATGTTACTACAACAAAGAAATATACTGCTCACGATCATGATAATTCATGTAAGGTAGGAGATGTAGTTTCAATAATAGAGAACAAACCTATTTCGAAAACAAAGAAATGGTTGGTGGTAAAAGGTAATTAGTAGGTAGCAATATGATACAGATGCAAAGTAGAGTACAGGTTGCAGATAATTCAGGGGCTAAAGAAGTTCAATGTATTAAGGTTCTAGGTGGTTCACACCATGATATTGCTAAGCTTGGTGATATTATTGTAGTATCAGTTAAGAATGCAATACCTAATGGTAAAGTTAAGAAAGGTGATATACATAGAGCATTGATCGTAAGGACTGCTAAAGAAACTAAGAGAAGCGATGGTAGCACTATAAGATTTGATAAAAACGCTGTAGTACTAGTTAATAAAACTAAAGAGCCTATAGGTACTAGAATATTTGGCCCGGTAGCCAGAGAAATAAGAAATAAAGGCTTTATGAGAATAATTTCACTTGCTCCAGAGGTATTGTAATGTTTAAAACTAAGCTTAAAAAAGGTGATCAGGTTATTGTAAATTCAGGAAAACATAAAGGTTCTACTGGTAAAATAACGAAAATAATAACATCGACTAGCAGATGTATCATAGAAGGTGTAGCTTTAGTAAAAAAACATCAGAGGGCTACCAAGCAGGGCGAGAAGTCGCAAATAATTAGTAAGGAATCATCAGTACATATTTCTAATGTTCAATATTATGATGATAAGGCTAAAAAAGCAGTGAAGTTGTCATATAGAAAAGATGATAACGGTAAAAAAGTTAGAGTTAATAGAAAATCAGGTGAAGTAGTAAATGGCTAGATTGCAAGAATTATATAATAGCAAAATTAAAAGTGAGTTATCTGACGAGCTTGGATTAAAGAATATTATGTCTGTTCCTAGAATAGAGAAAATTGTTATTAATATGGGCTTAGGTGAGGCTGTTAATGATAATAAAATACTAAAAAATGCTGAAAATGAACTTGGCTTAATCGCTGGTCAGAAGCCAATATTAACTAAGGCTAAAAAATCTATAGCTACTTTTAAATTAAGAGAAGGTATGCCAATAGGCTGCAAAGTTACATTAAGAAAAAATAAAATGTATGAATTTTTGGATAGACTTGTTAATATAGCCTTACCCAGAGTAAGGGACTTTAGGGGTTTATCTGGAAAAAGTTTTGATGGAAGAGGAAATTATAACTTTGGTTTAAAAGAGCAAATAATATTTCCTGAAATAAGTTATGATAAAATTTCCAGCATATTAGGAATGGATATAACTATAGTGACCACTGCAAAAACCGACCAAGATTGCAAGGCGTTGCTAAAGAAGTTTAATTTCCCGTTTAGAAATTAATTAGGTAATTTTATGGCTAAAGTTAGTGCGATTGCAAAAAATGATAGAAGAGAAAAAATGATTAGTAAGTATGCTGAAAAAAGAGCTAAATTAAAAGCTATTGTTTCAAGCAAAGATAGTTCTGATCAAGATAAGTTTGAGGCTCAAATAAAGTTGGCGGAAATGCCTAGAAATAGCTCTAAAATTAGGCATAGAAATAGGTGTAATGTTACGGGAAGGCCAAGAGGCTTTTATAGAGATTTTGGCATTTCAAGAATTGCTTTAAGAGAATATGGTGGTTGGGGATCAATTCCTGGTTTAACTAAATCTAGTTGGTAGAAATTATGTTTGTAAATGACGTGTTATCTGACATGATAGCAAGAATTAATAACGCGCAAAAAGCTTCTTTGGGAGAGGCCGAGTTAATTAATTCTAAATTATCAAGAAGTGTTTTAGATATTTTGAAAGATGAAGGATTTATAGAGGAATATTCTGAAAATTCCGAAAATAAACAAAAACTCTTAGTAAAATTAAAATATAATCTTGGCAAAGGTATAATAAGTAGTTTTATCAGAGTTTCTAAGCCTGGTAGAAGAGTTTACTCAAAGATAGCGGATTTACCGAGATATTATAATGGACTAGCTATTGCTATCTTATCTACACCAAAAGGAGTAATTGCAGACTATAAGGCAAGAGAGCTAAATGTGGGTGGTGAAGTTTTATGTGTAATATTTTAGGTAGATAACATGTCAAGAATTGGAATGCAGCCTATTAACATACCTCAAGGAGTTTCGGTCAAGTTGGAAGATTTTCATATAATGGTCAAAGGTCCTAAGGGTGAGTTGCAAAGATCTATAGATTCTGAAGTTTTGGTTGAGCAAAAGAATGACCAGATAATAGTTAGCAAAAAAACTAGTAATAAAACAGCTGAACAAAAATGGGGCCTTTTTAGAAGCTTGATTAACAATATGGTTTTGGGAGTGACTGAAGGATACAGCAAAACATTAAATATCGAAGGAGTTGGTTACAAAGCTAGTATTAATAATAATTACTTAACATTAAGTCTAGGTTATAGCCACGAAATAAAATATGAGATACCTAAGTCTGTTGAGATAAAATGTCCTAAGCCTACAATAATTGAATTAGTTTCATATGATAAGGAAGAATTAGGACAAAGTGCTGCTATAATTAGATCATTAAGAGGTCCTGAGCCATATAAAGGTAAAGGTATTAGATATTCTAATGAATATATTATTCGCAAGGAAGGTAAAAAATAAGGTATAAAAATGGTAAATTTAGCTACGAAAAGAGCACAAAGAGTAAGAAATAAACTAAGAAAATCTAAGTTAAGTAGAACAAGACTTTCAGTTTATATTTCTAATAATAATATTTATGCACAGCTTATTGATGATGTGCATTCAAAAACTATAGCCTCTTCGTCAAGTAAGGTTCTGAAGTTAAAATCTGCAAATATAGAATCAGCCATAAAAGTTGGCCAAGATATCGCAAAAAAAGCAGCTAAAGAGAAGGTTATAGATGTTGTATATGACCGTGGTAGTTATTTATATCATGGTAAGGTTAAGGCGTTAGCGGAAGCTGCGCGTGAAAATGGGTTAAAGTTTTAATAAGAGTTTTTTTATGATAGACACTAATAATATTGAATTTATAGAAAAGTTAGTTTGTGTAAACCGAGTTACTAAAGTTGTTAATGGTGGAAGAAATTTTGGTTTTGCAGCTATGGTAGTTGTAGGTGATAAAAAAGGTCTAGTTGGTTTCGGTACTGGAAAGGCTAAAGAGGTAACTGAAGCAAGAAATAAAGCAACTAAAATGGCTAAAAAAAATTTGGTACGTATTCCGCTGCGTGAAGGTAGAACTGTTCATCATGACTCAGCAGGAAAATTTGGTGCTGGTAAAGTGGTGGTTAGAAATGCTCCTCCAGGTACGGGAATAATAGCAGGTGGAGCTATGAGAGCCGTTTTTGAAGCTGTTGGCATACAAGATATTGTTGCAAAATCTTTAGCTACATCTAATCCATATAATTTAGTAAAAGCTACTTTTGACGCGTTGCAAAGAATAGACTCACCAAAAATGCTTGCTGCAAAAAGAGGTAAAAAAGTTAGCGAAATTATTAGTAAAAGAAATTCCCAAGCTCAAAAAGAGCAGATTTCAGATGTAAATGAACAATAAATATTTTTTAGTAATATGGCAAAAACAGTAAAAGTTAAGTTAATAAAAAGTGTAATAGGCCAAACACAATCAGTTAGAGCAACTGTTCGAGGTTTAGGTTTAAGAAAAATAAACTCTGTTAGTGAATTAGCTGCTACCAAAGATATTATGGGCATGGTGCATAAAATCTCACATCTAGTAGAGATATCAGAATAGAAAGAAGGTAATAATTATGGTAAATTTAGCGGCAATATTAGGAGAGGTAGATTCTTTCAAAAAAAGGAAAAGAGTAGGTAGGGGTATTGCTTCAGGCAAAGGCAAAACAGCTGGTAGAGGTCATAAAGGACAAAAATCTCGTTCTGGTGTTGCTATTAAAGGTTTTGAGGGAGGGCAGATGCCTATTCATAGAAGGTTACCTAAAAGAGGTTTTAAAAATATATTTGCTGATAGGCCTGAAACTATCAATATAGCTAAATTACAATATTTGATAGATAATAAAAAATTGGATCCAAAAAAAGAAATTAATGTCGCTAGTATCGCTGAATCTGGCTGCATTAAATCTGCTAACATAAATTTAAAATTACT
>CAXPEK010000126.1:0-4136 GCA_964216065.1 Candidatus Actinomarina sp. | reverse complement strand
AGAAATTAGGTTGAATTTTACAGTTAAGCCTACGAGCTCAATTTTAACTCCACGTAAGACAATTGATATTAATAATAATAATACCACAATTGTGACCAATGGAAGGCATGATCCTTGTGTAGGGATTAGAGCTGTGCCAGTAGCAGAAGCGATGGTTGCTTGTGTATTGGCAGATAGTATGTTAAAACAAAATGCTCTTATAAATAGATAGATGAAAAAAATAATCTTAGTTTTTCTTGTTTTTATTGCTGCTTGTGTCAAGCAAACTAATTCATTACCTAATTGGTATCTTAACCCGGTTAATAATGATACATATAAGCTATATGGTATTGGTTATGGTGCTAACTTAGAAGATGCCACGAAAGTTGCTTTAAATAATTTATCTGAGAGGCTTAAAATAGAGATTTCTTCTAGCTATGAGTCTAGCAAACAAGAAGCGTCAATCAATAATAATAGTGAGTATGCACAAAATGTAAGACAAAAAGTGAAAGCAAAAATTGCTGAGATCGAAATTAACAATTATCTGCTTGAACAAACAGCAGAGCAGGATGGAATATTTTATGTTTCTCTTAGTGTTAATAGAGCTGAGTTGGCTGAGATTTATAAAAATAAAATTCTTGCTAAGCAAGCAGATATAAAAGCTTTATTAGATTCTTTAGCAGATAAATCTGCAATAGAAAAATTACCAATTTATAACCAGTTAGCAGATTTAGTTATTAGTAATAAAAGCAAAATAGACTTGCTAAGAATTATTACAAAAAATCAAGATGAGTTAAAATATTTAACTAGTCTATATCATGATATTAAGGTTAAAGAGTTGCAGAATAAAGATAATTTAATTGTTAATATAGTAACTAAGCCATCAGATTTGAGAGTGGCAGATTTAATTTCTGAATCATTTAACAAACTCAATATAGCTACAGTCAATAATAATGATACACCCAATAATAAGGGGGTGGCAATATTAAGGATAAACACAGAGACAATACATCAAGAAATTTATGATAATTATATGGTTAAAATATTGATAAACTTTAAATTAGTAGAAAAATTTGGTAAGCAAATTTCTGCCAATAAAATAGAGGTTTCTGCTGCATCTGCAATTAGCTCAAATGAAGCAGTTAATGCAGCTTTGATAGAGTTAAAAGATAAAATAACAGCAGAAGGAATATATCAAATAATAGGTTTATAAAATGAGAATTATATTTATTTCTGTGCTTTTACTATTTGTAGCTAATTGCGCCCCTAAAATTAAAAATTTTAATCAATATATTAAGCAGCCAATTTTAAAATCTGAATATATAACTAAAGAAGCTTTTGAGAGAGATAAGCCTAATATAGTGATAGCAAATTTTAATAACAGAGATAATGAAATTGCTAGAAAAGCTAATTTGGGTAATTCTATGGCAGTTGCTTTAGAAAATTTGCTTGGTTCGAGTAAATTGGTTAAATTACAAGATAGAAGAGCTTTTAAAAATTTGGAAAAAGAAATTGCTCTAGCAGAACTTAAACAAACTGGTAGTTATGATGGGCCTGTTGAAGCTGATTATGCAGTATCTGGTGAAGTTAGTATTGCGGATTATCAATATAAATTTATTGCTGAAAGAATCTCTTACAATGCAAAAAAAGGTGAGGTTTATCGTGTTCCTGCACAGCATAAATATATAGCTACCTTTTCTGGTAATCTTAAAATATACGAATTGCCTTCCTTAAAAATATATGAGGTTGTTCCTTTAAAAGGTAAAAAAATCAGAACAGAAGATGCTATAGTAAATAGAAGCTGGCTTTTTAACACCACTATTGATAGCTCGATGATGAAAAAGGAAGATTTTGAGTTGGTACAAAAAGCAGGAGAAGTGGCTTTAACGAAAAATAAACATTTGATTCAAAATATATTTTCTAACTTAAGGAAAGGCTATATTTTGGAAAAAAGAGCCAAGGGCAATAAAACTATTTTTAAGATTTCATTGGGTAAAAACTCTGCTTTAAAAAATGGCCAGAAGGTAAAAATTTATACAGTAACTGAAGTAGAAAACCCTATTACAGAAGAAATAAAAAAAGAAAATATAGAATTAGGTATGGCTACAGTAACAGATAAGATTTCTGAGCAATATGCATGGATATTGGTTAAAGATGCTAAATTAGCTGCACGGATAAGAATAGGAGATTTTGTGACGGTAACATATAAAAAAGATTACTTAAATAATTTGCTCTCGACTTATACAGATTAGCTTGAAATTATATCTAATGCTTTTGAGAGAAATTCTCTACGGTAATTAATTAACAATACTAAGATAGAAGTAGCTATGAGTAAATAAGGGCTCAAGAACCAGCTTAGTGCTACTATACCAAAATAATAACTTCTAATACCCATAGAAAAATGTCTGGCTGCATTTGCTAATATGTTTGCATTTCTATTGATGGCATTTTGTAATTTTTCTGCTGAGTCAACAGGGCTGAATATTAGAATCGAGGCATAATTATATTGTCTTAAGGCCCATGTATATTTAAAAAAAGAATAAATAAATATTATAATTAACAATAATATTTTTAACTCATACATTATTAGTGACTCTATAGCAAATATTGGTATTTTTGCTGCAAAGTTTGTTATTTTTTCTCCATAAGTCAGCAGAGGAATCAAGCCAGCCACAATTAAAATAGAGGTAGAGGCAAAGAAGGATACAGAACGCATTAAATTGCCAAGGGTAACTGCATCTACAGATTTATCTACTCTATTTAAGCAATCTTCCATCCATTTTAATCTATATTCAAGCATTATACCATAGAGATTATCTTGGTTTTTTCTAAATATTCCCAAAAAGAAGGAGTATCCTAACCAGCTAATTAAAAAAATAATAAAAGCTATAATGTCTATGTGGTTATTTATATTTTCCATTTCTAATGTCTGTTGCTGATATATTTATATTATTCATAGGAATTATAGACCAAGCTGGAGGCTTCGTCTTAGTTAATTCTACTATATTTTTGCTATTGATATAGTGTTTTTTATATTTTTCAGTAAAAATGTTGGGTAAGGTTAAAAATTTTTCTCGAGGAAATATAGCTATATTGATTAAATGAATAAATTGCTCATATTGATACCATTTAGTGAAGTTCACAAGATTATCCGCACCCATTAGCCAGGTAAATTTATGTTCTGGATAGTCAAGAAATAGCTGTTTGATTAAATTGATACTATAGCTTTTTTGCTTTGCTGTCTCTAATATTTTTACTTTAATAAAGCTTGGCTTGGCAATTTTTTGAGCATAAGATGTACGTGCGCTAAGATCTATTAGACTGCTTTCTTGCTTTAGTGGGTTAAGTGGAGCAATAACCCACCATATTTGTTCTAACTTTAGAAAATTAAAGGCAAATGTAGAAATTGCTATATGACCAGAATGGGCTGGGTTAAAAGAACCTCCTAAAATTCCTATAAGAGCCATTTATTGACAGGCTGTTTAGGACCACATGGACTATTTTCAAGTCCTACACATGGACTTTTTAAGTCTTCACTATTGTTAGTTGAACACGAAATTAACAAGAATAATAAGGATAGAGATAAAAAATTTTTAAACATAAAGTCTATATTAATTAGATTAATTTTAAAAAGAAATATTTTTTAGTTGCAAGTTAAGTATATTAAAACTATATTTCTTCTTCCTATTAATTTAATTAAAGTAATTTAAAATGGCAACAGAAACTGCAGCTAAGCCAAAAAAAGATCAAACAGTTAAAAAAGCTGAGGTAAAAGCTATTAAGCCAAAGGCAGTTACAGCTAAAACATCAGTCAATAAATTAGCTGATATCAAGAAAAGTTGGTATATTATAGATGTAGAGAATATAGTTTTAGGTAGAGCAGCTGCATATATTGCTAAGATTTTGCGTGGTAAAAATAAAGTAGATTACACGCCATTTTTAGACTGCGGTGATAATGTGATTGTCATAAATGCAGATAAGGTTAGCTTAAAAGGTAATAAGCTAAATGATAAAATATATTATTGGCATACTGGTTACCCTGGCGGTATCAAGGATATATCAGCTAAGAAATTTTTGGAAAAAGATTCCAGTAAAATGTTTAAGCGAGCATTGAAGGGCATGTTGCCTAGAGGGCCTTTAGGTAGAAAACAGTTAAG
>CAXPEK010000125.1:0-3341 GCA_964216065.1 Candidatus Actinomarina sp. | reverse complement strand
TTAGAGCAAGCCGTTAATGATCATAAGCCACTTATATTATTATATATATATGAGCCAGAATTATGGCGGCAAGATGATAGCTCATTTAGACATTTTAAATTTATTCAAGAAACTGTTAATGAATTAGAACATTTATGTTTAAAACATAAGTTGATCCTTAATATTTTTCAGGCGGAAGTAATCGAAATTTTAACTGCTATAAATGGTAAATACCAAGTTAATGCAATTTTTTCTCACCAAGAAACTGGCAATATGTGGAGTTATAAAAGAGATATAAAATTAGCAGCATGGTGCAAAGAAAAACAAATTATTTGGCATGAAATTGCGCAACATGGTGTAGTAAGAGCTCTAAAAGATAGAGATGGCTGGTCTAATAAGTGGTATCAAAAAATGTCACAAAAATTAGTAAATAATTCACTTAACTTTGCTACTATTAGAGTTAAAGATAATGATGAAATATTAGCTAAAAACTTAGATTTGGAGTTTGATAAAATTGAAGAAGTGCAAATTGGTGGCAGAGAACTAGCTTGGGCTAATATGAGAAGCTTTCTTAAAGATAGGGGCGAGAATTATAGCAAAGAAATGTCATCACCTGTAACAGCTGGCACAGCATGTTCCCGCATATCACCATATTTAACCTATGGCTGTTTAAGCATAAGAGAAGTATATCAATATGCAGAAAACCAAAAGAAACAACTTCGCTATAGAAATAATAGTTCATTATGGCTTAGATCAATTAATTCTTTTACAGGAAGATTAAGGTGGCATTGCCATTTTATGCAAAAATTAGAAGATGAACCAGAAATAGAATTTAAGGCTATGCATCCTGCTTATGAAGAATTAGATAGGGGTTATAATGAAGAATATTTTAACGCATGGGCTACTGGTAACACAGGTTTTACTATGATAGATGCTGTTATGAGAGCGTTAATTAAGCATGGTTGGATAAATTTTAGAATGAGAGCAATGTTAGTGAGTTTTGCCACTAATCATTTATGGCTAGATTGGCGTATTATTGCCAAATATTTAGCTAGGTTATTTATTGATTATGAACCTGGTATTCATTATAGCCAAATTCAAATGCAAGCAGCAATAACAGGTATAAATGCTATTAGAATTTACAATCCTATTAAACAAGCTACTGATCAAGATAAAGAAGGAAAATTTATCAGAAAATATATTCCTGAGCTAAAAGATGTATCAACTAAAAATTTAGCATATCCGGCAGCAGAGCCTTTATTAATTGGTCAATATCCTTATCCTATAATAGATGAATTAAGTGCTCGGAAAGAAGCGGCAAAAAAGCTTTATAATATAAGAAAACAAGTTAACTTTAACGAAATTGCAAAAATAATAATTAAAAAACATGCTAGCAGAAAAACCCGAAGCAAAAAAATATAATAAATTAATTTTAATAATGGGAGATCAGCTTAGTGAAAATATAAGCTCATTGCAATATTATGATAATAATAGTTTAATTTTAATGTGTGAAGTGGTAAATGAGTGTACCACACCTAAACATCATCAGAAAAAGATAGTTTTTATTTTATCAGCAATGAGACATTTTGCTCAGTCATTAAAAAGCAAAAAATATAATCTCTTATATGTTACATTAGATGATCCAGAAAATAGTGGCAGTTTTATCACTGAAATTCAGAGAATTAGTAGTGAATTTAACTGTAGAAATTTATATGTCACTGAACCAGGTGAATATAGAGTTTTGGCTGAACTTCAAGAGCTTGAAAATTTAAAACTTAAAATATTAGAAGATAAAAGATTTTTTTGCACTATTAGTGAATTTAGAGAATTTCATAAAGATAAGAAACATTATGTAATGGAAAATTTTTACCGTTATATGAGAAAAAAATATAATATTCTTATGGAAGATAAAAAACCTCTTGGTGGTAAGTGGAATTATGACCAAGAAAATAGAAAATCGGTAAAGGGTAATTTAAATATTCCTGTCCAAGATAGCTATGTAGCTGATAAAATTACCCTAGAGGTAAAAAAATTAGTAGAGAAATATTTTGGTGATCATTTTGGTCATATTGAACCATTTTTTTTAGCTACTAAACGTGCAGAAGCAATAAAAATATTTAAAAGTTTTTTGCTTAATAGATTTCCTTTATTTGGTACTTATCAAGATGCTATGTTAGAAGGAGAAGATTTTATGTTTCACTCGCATATTAGTTTCTATTTAAATAATGGCTTACTAGAACCTAAAGAAGTTGTAGCAGAAGCTGAAGCATATGGGCTGCAAAATAATATTCCTTTAAATTCTATAGAAGGTTTTATAAGGCAAATTTTAGGTTGGAGAGAATACGTTAGAGGTATTTATTGGTTAAAAATGCCATTTTACAAAGAAGAAAATTATCTAGAAGCACAAAATAAATTACCTGATTTTTTTTGGCATGGTCAAACTGAATTGAATTGTCTTAAAGAAGCTATAAGAAATACTAAAAATAATAGTTATGCCCACCATATTCAAAGATTGATGATTTTAGGTAATTTTGCTTTAATTGCTGAAATAAAGCCTAAAGAACTATGTGAATGGTATTTGATAGTTTATGCTGATGCCTATGAATGGGTTGAATTACCTAATGTATTAGGCATGGTTTTATTTGCAGATCAAGGATTTTTAGCAACTAAGCCTTATGCATCTAGCGGTGCATATATAAATAAAATGTCTAATTACTGTAAAAATTGCAAATATGATGTAAAGCTAAAAAATGGTGATAATGCTTGTCCATTTAATTACTTATATTGGAATTTCTTGCTTAAAAACAAGCATAAATTGGCCAATAACCAACGCATGAAAATGATCTATGCAGTTTTAGATAAATTTTCTTCAGCTAAAAAAACTGTAATAAGCAAAGATAGCAAAGAATTTCTAGCCAGACTTTAGATATATAAATAATACATAGAAATATCTCATGGTTTTGCTGAATTTATTTTATTACCAAATAGTATATTTAACTTATGTAGTATCACTAAAAGCAGTAGATCAACATTTTGATTAGCATATTTCTAATTTAAAAAGAGAGTAAGAAAATAAAAATTTTATTCTATAAGGTAAAAAGAATCCAAGAAATGAAGGAGTTATTTTATCAAATCTTAAAACGAAAAATGAAATTGAAAATAGTATTATACCAAATCCCATCTATAAAACTGTTTTTAGTCAACAATATTAGTTTTAGAAATTTTAAGCTAAAATGCAGGACCAGCCTTAGCTAATTTAAAATTTAGCTTGGAATTTATGGGGTTAAAATTGAATAATAAAATAGGTTTATAGAGGGGATTTGGTATTATACTATTTTCAGTTTATAACTAATCACTTGTTA
>CAXPEK010000124.1:0-2043 GCA_964216065.1 Candidatus Actinomarina sp. | reverse complement strand
AAAAATCTCTAACTGATTTTCGAATTGGTTTTTTTACCACAGCCTTTCTCGCTACTATATTTCTGCTGCTTGGATATATAATGTTTTACGGCACTAATATTACTCTACCTAGTAAGAGCATTGATTTTGTAGCCACTTTTCTTAAATTATACACTGATAATTTAGGAAATTGGTCATATTATCTCATTGCCTTTACCGCTTTCATAACTATGTTTTCTACAGTCATTACCTGTATTGATGGTTACCCTCGCACTATTACTAAAACAATAAAATTATTATTTTATGAAAATAAACAAAAAAAGTGCAATGAAAGCAAAATTTACAATTTGGTCCTAACTTCTTCTGTATTATCAACTGCTTTAACCATATACTTCTTCATTAGCAATATGATGCAGTTAATTATTATCGCCACTATTATTTCATTTATTACTTCTCCAGTAATTGCCTTCTTAAATCTTAAATTAATAGCAAAGCAGAATTTACCAGCAAAATATAAGCCGAGACCAAGTTTTTTTTATTTTAGTTATGTTAATTTAATTATATTAATATCACTAACTATCTGGTTTCTAGTTACGAGATGATTTTAGCTAACTGGTGAAACTGCGCTAAATTTAACTGCTCAGCTCTAAGATTAAGATCAAGATCTAAGCCTTTTAAATTATAGCTTTTTAATGTAGTTCCTATTTTCTTTCGACGCTTACTAAATAAAATTGCCGTTAGTTTTTCTAGCTTATCATGAGTTATATTATGAGTTATTTTGTTATTATATTTAAAATGCAATACACAAGAATTTACTTTAGGTGCAGGGACAAAAGCAGTAGGAGCAACATTTAATACTTTGTTTATGTCATAATAGCTTTGCGCTAAAACTGATAAACGACCATAATTTTTACTATTAGGTTTTGCTATTATTCTTTCCGCTACTTCTTTTTGGAACATCAATAACATTTGTTTTATATTTGCAGCACGACAAACATTAACTAAAAATGGTGTACTTATATTATATGGTAAATTAGAAATAATTGCTAGATTACCTTTATATGATGAAAAATCGACTTTTAATACATCAATAAAATTAATTTCTATTTTTTCTTTAAATTCTTTAGCTAAATCATTAAATAAATGACTAAATTTTTGGTCAAGCTCTATTAAAATCATCCGCTTAGGTTTTTTTGCCAAAATCTCTCTGGTTAACGCTAAAGGACCAGGTCCTATTTCTATAATGTTATATTCTTCTATATCCTCAAAATTACTAACTATTTTATTGGTTAAACTCTGATTTATTATAAAATTTTGTCCAAATTTTTTTTCAGCCCTAAGAAAATATTTTTTAATAATCTCAGTAGTAGTTAAGTCAAAAAGAGCCATTTTTTAATTTATATTCTATATATATCGATCTTTTGATATTTTTAATATAAGATTCAGCTGAGGACTCTAATTTAGCCAAAAATAAATTTCTATTAATCTCATCTCTATCTTTTTGATTTTTTGTAGCAAAATTTAGTTTTCTAATGTCTTCAATTAATACTAGATAATAATTTTTATCTGACTTGATTGGTTTTGAAAGCTCATTTTTATTTAATAGAGGTATATATTTTTGTACTTCATCATCAAATTCATCTAGTTTTTTCCATATTGGTGCTTCCAGATTTATATTTAGGACAGAAAAATCTTTAATAATTTGCTGAAAGCTATGTTTATTTTTTTCTACATCATTATATATCTTTTTTACTATTGCTTCTAATTCATAAAGATTAGTATTTGCATTAATCGGAAAAGCCAAGATTTTGGCTAAATATTCATAACCACTAGAATTATTTTGTTCTGCCAGATAATCTTCTATTTCAAAATCATTAATTTTAATTTCTGACCTAAGCTTGTTAATAATAATATTTTGCCAGGCTAATTCAGATTTGATTTGTTCTTTTATTGACTCTTCATCAATATCAAATTTTTTAATTATATCTTCGAAAACATCTTGTCGATAATTATTTTCTTTTATCAAGTCATTATATGAATTATTAACCTGCTCATCATTTGGTA
>CAXPEK010000123.1:0-3580 GCA_964216065.1 Candidatus Actinomarina sp. | reverse complement strand
TTAACTGCATTTATACTCATAATAGCAGCAGCTAATTTTGCATCTAATTTATCGTAAATTGGATCTCCTAAACCAAGATTAACACCTTGCACCCTTACCTCTATTGTAGCCCCAATTGAACTACCTTTTTTTCTAATATCAGTAAGATATTTTTCACATTCTGCTAGTTTATCAGGATTAGCGATAAAAAATGGATTATTTTTAATTTGTTCTGCCTGCCAATCTGGTGCATTAATTTCTAAGTCACCCATTTTGATTAATGCAGCGCAAATGGAAACCTTACTACCCAATATTTTTCTAGCAACAGCACCAGCTGCAACACGCATTGCTGTTTCTCTTGCTGATGACCTACCACCACCTCGATAATCTCTTATACCATATTTATGGTGATAAGTATAATCTGCATGTCCTGGCCTAAATTTATCTTTAATATCAGTATAATCTTTAGAACGCTGATCTTGATTGTAAATTATTAGAGATATCGGAGTACCAGTTGTTTTACCTTCAAATATTCCTGACAAAATTTCAATTTTATCTTCTTCTTGCCTTTGCGTAGTATATTTAGACTGGCCAGGCCTGCGTAAATCTAAATATTGCTGAATATCTTTTTCACTTAGAGAAATTAATGATGGCACTCCATCAATCACACAGCCAATTGCTTTACCATGACTTTCACCCCAACTAGTAAATCTGAAGAAATCACCAAAACTATTACTCGCCATAACTTAATTTGTAATAAATAGTTGAAATTAAAGAGTTTTTTGTAAAAATCAAATTATTATCTAAAAATTAGGTAGGTTAAATAAAATATGGAGTACATTATTTTAGGCCTAGGCAGTAATGTGGGCAACAAAATTAATAATATCAAACTCGCAATTAATTATTTAACTACAGAAAAAATTATTACAAAATGTGAAATCTCCAATATTTACGAATCTAAAGCCTTACTTCCTGAAGGAGCTCCAGAAAGCTGGGATATTAATTTTCTAAATTTAGCTGTATCAGGAATAACCAATTATGAACCTACAAAATTATTAGATAACATTAAGCAAATTGAACAAAAAATCGGTAGAATAGATAGTGGAAAATGGTCACCAAGAGAACTAGATATAGATATTCTTATATATGGCAATCATATAATTAAAAATGATAAATTAATTATTCCACACCAATTTCTTACAGTAAGACCATTTGCATTAATACCTGCCAGTGAATTAGCTCCTGATTGGAAATACCCGCTTAAAGGGAATTATTACAAAAAAAAACTAAAAACCATTGTCAATTTAAGTAAAATAAATAATAATATTGAACAAAAGAAGGTTTTTAACTTATGGTAGAAATAGTTGGTATATTAAATATTACTCCAGATTCATTTTCAGATGGAGGTTTGTTTAATACGAAAGACAAAGCAATTTTTAAGATTAAACAATTAATTGAGGATGGCGCATCCATAATTGATATTGGTGCTGAATCTACTCGACCTTTTGCTAAATCTATCACTCAACGCGAAGAATGGGCCAGATTAGAGCCTTTATTATCTGAAACTGTCAGATTGTCACACTCTTTAGGTGCAAAAGTTAGTATTGACACTAGATATGCTCATACCGCTAGAAATGCTATTAATCTTGGTGTTGACATAATAAACGATTCATCTGGACTTAGTGATATAAAAATGCTTGATTTATTAAAAGAATCACAAGTAAAAATAATATTAAATCATAATTTAGGCATACCAGCAGATCCTAGCATAACTATATCTGAAGAACTTGATGTAATAGATGAGATAAAACATTGGGCAAAAGAAAAAATTAAATCTTTAGAAGAAAACCAGATTAGCAAAAAACGCATTATTTTTGATGTAGGTATTGGCTTTGGCAAAACCCCAAAACAATCTATGTTAATATTAAGCCACTTGCATGAATTTAAAGATCTTGATATACCAATTTTTGTGGGCCACTCAAGAAAATCTTTTTTAAATCAATTTGAACCAAAATCTAATATAGATAGAGATAGTCTTACTGCTGTATTTTCTGCCAAGATAGCAAATGACTGCGACTATATTAGGGTACATAATGTCAAGCTTAATAATTTTATGATTAAGAATTTTTCTTCATAAAAACTAGATAAGCATGCAGTTTCTTGCAATGAAATTATTTTAAATGTATCCTGATATATAACCTTTTGGACTAATTTATAGCTGTTTTTCTTTTTTTACATTCTTAGAATGAGACCAAATCCTATTTATAATCCTAGGTATTTTTCTTATCAACTTAACCATTTAGACTTACACCTAAAACTATTATTAACCAAACAATTTATAATTAAGCTAAGAGTGTCTTGATTAAATTACAATCCAAAGTATTTGGATAACTTTGCCAGAATTGAAAAATAGGGTTTGTAAATTTGTAAGGAATCTTACGCCAGAAATAATTAGAAATGTTTTTAATATTATAGATATGAATTTATCAAAATATTTGTGTTTAACCCTCACATTTTCTACACCAAAATTTACCTTTTCTGGTAGTTAAAATTTATCGTTTGAATTATCTTGTTTGTTAGCAAATGATAAGAAGATTTTATGGTACCTATTAAGAAAAATCTCTTACTATAGAATTTTTAAGAGAAGTTTACTCACAATCAACTCCTTCATAAATCACTATGTCCAATTAATGATAATTTGCGCCTTTGTTCAATATAATCAAGAGTTTCTCTGTGCTCCATACCTAAAGACTCCAATAAATAACTAGCTATTTGTAAGCCAGACTCTAAAGTTTCAGAGATTACATATTTAGCACCATTATCATATAGCTCTTCTAACCTAGATGTATCTTTTGCCCGAACAATTATAGGTAAAGTAGGATATGATTTTCTTAATTCTTGCAAAAGATGCAAACTATCTTCTATATTTTGGATAGCTATCACAAATGCTGCTGCATTAGAAATATTTAATCTACGTAGTAATGCTATTCTCTTAACATTACCATATAATATTTTAAAACCTTTCTTTTTGTTCGCTTCTACTAGCTCAATATCATTATCTATCGCCACAAATGGCACCAACCTCTTTTCTAGAACATCACCAACAACCCGTCCTACCCTTCCATATCCAGCTATAATTACATGCCTATCTTCTTGACTTAAATTTTGTACAAATTTAGCATCTTCTACATTATAGCTAAAAATTTTACTAATAATTCTACTTATAGGCTTACTTAATTTTATAGTAAATGGGGTAATTAACATAGAAATAGCAACTACCATTAATAAAAATTGAGCTATTGGCTGATCTAATAAATTTTGGGCTAGAGCTAAAGTAACAATCAAAAAAGCAAACTCACCACACTGAGCTAAAGTTACCGAGACTTCTATTGCCCTATTTTTAGGAATTTTAAAAATTAAACATAAAATAAAATTAATAATTGCCTTTACAATAAATAAAATTATTGCTGCTGCGATAAACCATATTGGTTGCTTAATAAATAAATTAATATCTATAATCATACCTACCGATAAAAAGAAAATACCTAACAAAATGCCTTTGATTGGCTCTATTATTACCATTATCTCATGTTTATATTCA
>CAXPEK010000122.1:0-4474 GCA_964216065.1 Candidatus Actinomarina sp. | reverse complement strand
ATTTGCAAAGCGGTTAAAATGCTTACATCATGTTCTGGTGATTTGCCACCGTAAAAAATAGCAATGGTTTTTTTAGGCATTATTCTAGTATTTTACTTACCCTTATATAATATTTAGACATAATTATTTTGCTATGATATTTTCATTTTATAACAAGTTTTATTAATAAAATTGCTTTGTCAAATTATCTGGTTAGATAAGTGTTGTTAAAATGTTAAATATGTTAAGTTTTGTCATATTTAATTTTCAGGGTTTCAAAAAGAGAACTAAAAAAACTTTTAATAAGTTAAATAGCGCATAGATTATTATTGCTATTTAGGTTAAAACTTATAAACAAAAATTAATTATTTTTAATATAGTTAAATGGTAAAATTACCTATTTGGCCAAGTTTTATTGGTATACAAGATATAGATTTAAAATTAGAAAGAGTTAAAAAGTTACTAAATTTAGCTGATAATCCTGAGCGTAAAATTAAAAATATTATTCATGTAGCTGGCACTAATGGTAAAGGTTCTACTAGTGCTTTTTTAAGATCTTTTCTAAGGGCAGCAGGTTATTCAGTAAATTTATATACTTCACCTCATTTGATAAATTTTAATGAAAGAATTAGTCTAAATGGTAAAGATATCACAGATAAAGAGTTAAATAAATTAAGTAGAAAATATCAAAAAATTGTTGATCAAGCTGAGATTAAGATAACTTTTTTTGAAGCTACGACTATTATGGCTATTGATGCTTTTGCTCAGCATCAGGCTGATTACAATATTATAGAAGTTGGGCTTGGCGGTAGATTAGATGCGACTAATATTTTTACACAGAAATTAGCCGCCATCATTACTCCTATTGCTATGGATCATCAAGAATTTTTAGGTACTGAATTGGTTAAAATAGCTAAAGAAAAAGCCGGTATAATTTTAGAAAATACTCCAATATTTTTAGGTAAACAGCATAGTTCAGTAAAAAAAATGATTTTTGATTTAGCTAAGGTTAAAAATTGTCCAATAAATTATTATACGGAATATAAAGCAAAAATACCTGCTAATTTGGGTTTAAATGGTAGTCATCAAAGGCTAAATTTTAAATTAGCAGCATTAGCATTTAAGCATTTAACTAACCAGAATATAGCTGCTAACTACCAAGATTTTTTATATTGGCAAGCAAGGTTACAAGATATAACTCAATTATATAAAAAAAAATATGACCTTTTAAAATATAAGCTCTTTTTAGATGGTGGACATAATGAGGATGCAGCTAAAGCATTAAAAGTTTTTATCGCTGAAAATAATATTAGCCATATTATTTTGGCCATGGTAAAGCGTAAAGATATAAATAAGTTTATTCAGCAAATTAAAAGCACTAAGCTTAAAATTTAC
Source organism: Candidatus Actinomarina sp. (assembly GCA_964216065.1). Classification (GTDB taxonomy): domain Bacteria; phylum Pseudomonadota; class Alphaproteobacteria; order Rickettsiales; family JABIRX01; genus JABIRX01. The sequence goes on along the minus strand of CAXPEK010000122.1, from coordinate 3,100 downwards.
ATAACCGAAATAAATAATAATCAAGAATCATTAAAAATTAAGGATTTAACTGCTCAATTAGATATTGATGCTGTGTTTCCTAATTATAAATTAGCTTTAGAAGCTATTTTAGCTGAATCAAATTATAAAAATTTATTAATGGCTGGATCATTATTTTTTGCAGCTGAAATATTAGCTGACTTATCTGATGAACGCCAATAAAGGCTTTACTATTATAACTAATTAAAATTATTAATTTTAATTAAAGCTAGTGGTTTTGCATAATTATATTTAAGACTATTGATTTTTTGACAATTATTACAGTTTTCTTGCCATATTTGATGTTCATAAGCACAGTCAGAGCATATATAAGCCAGATAGTTGCGATAATTATTATTTTCTTTTAATAAGTTTTGATAGAATTCATTTTCTGTGCTGATATTAGGGCTAGATTCATAAAATTTTATAGCAAGATCATAGAGTTTTTCAGAGTTTATATGGTTTAAATATTCTCTTAAGAGCAGATCACTTTTATGCAGATTTTGTCCTTCTGTAAGAGTTAGGTTTATATATTTGATTATAGCTGCTTCTCCTCTTGGGTTTAGCTTGATCAATTCTTCAATGATTTTGAACTTTTTCTGTAATTTTTTATTAATAAAAATTGCTAAATAAATATCTAGTAATTCAGGCAGAGGAGAAGTTGTCCATAAATTTTTAATATATTTACTTAAAGTGGTTTTTTTCCCTTTCTTTAAGAGTAATTCTGCATATAAAATTTGTATAGCTGGATTAGAGGGGATTATTTTCTGGGCGGCGATAATATATTTTTCTCTAATTTTAGCTGTTTCAGTTATTTTAGCTAAATTAAGGTAACATAAAGCTTGTTCAAGCTCATATTCATTTTTAGTAATTAGTTTTTTTTGTTTAGCATATATTAAAATATCATTTAATTTTTTCCAATTTTTAGTGGTAAAATATAAATCAATTAGGGCTTTAATAGAATTTATAGCTTGAGGATTTTCTATTAAGGATTCTGTAAGATATTGTTCAGCTTTTTGATAATTTGCGTTATTTTTTGCGATAATAGCTAGGCCTTGCAAGGCAAAATCTTTAGTATCTTGATGATTTTGCAATTTTTCTAAATTTTTGAGCAAATTCTTCTTATTAGTGCTGCTATTATTTTGTAAGGCTAGCAAGTAATTTAGTGGGTGGTTAGGTAAAAATTTATTAATTTTTTTTAGAGCATTTTGACTATTTGAATAATTACCTAGACCTAAGTTAGTTATATATGAGCTTATATAATTTATGGTTTGGCTAAATTTATTATTCTGCGTACGAATATTTCGATATTTAAGTAAAAAATAACTATAAAATAGGGTGTAAAGCATTAATATTAGACATAAAATAGCTAAGATTACTAAAAATATGGCAAAATTTGCGGCTATATCTATTTGGTAATCAGTAATAAAAATAGTAAGAATTTCTGATTTTTCAGTATTAGTACCTAAAAAATTAAGTATTAGTAGGGTGGTTATAATGGTTATAATTATTTTAATCATTACTCATATCCTCTATTGATACCAATATGTTATCTATTATTTGGTAAAAATCAGTTATTTCTGCTATGGAGTTATGCAGTAAAGTTAAATTTTTTGCCTCTATTTGTATTTTTGTTATTTCAGTTAAAGCATTTTGATATTTTTGTTGTTTAACATATTGAGTAACTAGATTAATTTGTTCATCCAGAGAATTAGGTTTAAAATTTTTAATTTTTTTTATCGAGAGCAAATCTTTAAAAGATTGATTGATTATATGTATGAAAAAGCTTGGTTTTTCTAATTTCTCTGCTATTTCATGTCTTAAATTTATTATGATATTTAACAAGTCAGTTTGTTTGGGAGGGTTAGTTAAATTTTGTAACATTGCTAGGTCAGCAGCGCTATAGTTATGATCATTTAACAGAGCAATTAATTCTTGTTTTTCTTTAGTTATGTCTTCTTGTTGTTTAGCTATATTTTTGATTAGAATTAGGTTGGTAATAATTAATTTAGTTAAAATATTATTATCTAAATATGGTTTATGATGGTTTTGTTCTGCTAGATCTTGCTCTGAAATGCTAATTTTTTCTTCAGTGTTTAGAGCAAGATCAGCTTGTTCTTTGTGGCTTTTTGTTGAAGTAATTAGAGTGTTTTGTAATTCTTGAATTTGTTCATTTTGTACTGCTAGAATATCTTTAACTATAGCAAATTCAGCGTCATGTTCTAGTTTTTTCTGCGGAGTATTAGTAAGTGAATTTTGGTTATATTGCTTAATTTTATTATGATAAATTTGTTTAGTAATTAGAAAAATAAAAGCGCTAATAATTATAAATATAGCTAATAATATCAATAACTGCTTTTTATTTGCTAATTCTTTACACATATCGCAGGTAGCTGTTTAATTAACAAAATTATCAGCATAAGATTTAGCTTTAAGTATTTTTGCTTTAGGTTCTTTAATCTGGTATTTCCAATTATTTTTTTCGGCAAAATTAATTGCTTGCTCTTTACTAGCAAAACTAATTGATAATTGCTGTTTAGTATCTTTAGAGCCAGTCCAATTCATGAGTTCATAGTTAAATTTAGTTTGGTCAGGTGGAAATTTAATGTACCATAAACTCTTTTTGGTTGCTGACTGCATTGCGCTTTTACTAGGTTTATAAATTATAACATTAATATTTTGTAGCATGTTGCTCTATTTGTATTTTTACTTGTTTTTATAATTATAATTATAAAAAGGCAATTAATGTTTGTGTAAAATAACAACTACTTCATATTCTAGCTATAAAGCTAATTTTATTCAGTTAGTTTTAGGTAGAAATATTTAATTTAAATGGCAGGTATATCGTTTTGCTAATTCAGTATTATGTGTTGTAATTTAAGTAGGTGCAAATTGCAGTAGGAAATTGGCTTTTTATATGGCATGACAACAAACTTTTATTTGCTTTGACGCAACTTATTTGCTTGATAGTAAATTTAGATGATTATCCTGAATGGCTGGGATGGCAGGATTCGAACCTGCGAATGGCGGTACCAAAAACCGCTGCCTTACCACTTGGCGACATCCCAATAATAAATTTCAA
>CAXPEK010000121.1:0-10497 GCA_964216065.1 Candidatus Actinomarina sp. | reverse complement strand
GTATTATTGCTGAATTTGGCGTCAAATCAGGTAAAACTATCAATGAGTTAGCAAACAAACCTCAGCTAAGAAAAAAAACCTTATATGGTTTTGATTCTTTTATAGGTATTCCAGAAGATTGGACTGGTACTAGAACCTTAAAAGGTCAATTAACTAATAATAATCAATTACCAAAAGTAGCAAAAAACATCAGCTTGATAAAGGGTTGGTTTAAAGATACGCTGGTAGAATTTTGTCATAATAATCAGGAAGATGCGGCTTTGTTGCACATAGATTGTGACTTATATCAATCGACAAAAGAGGTTTTAAATGCTTTTGCGAGTAAGATAAAACCAGGTACAGTAATTATTTTTGATGAATTTTTTAATTATCCTAATTGGCAGAGCCATGAATATAAAGCATGGTGTGAATTTATAAAGCAGCAGCAATTGAGCTTTAGTTATTTATGTTATGCACATACGCAAGTAGCGGTAAAGATCACAGCTTAATTTTTTAGATGTTTAAGTGCGGCTTTAAAATACGCAAAGCCAGTTATAACTGTTAAAATTGCTGCTAGCACTAGTCCTGCTCGGCCAATTTCATCGGTATATTCAATATTAGTGCCTTGACTACCTAGGATCAAAATTGCCAAAGCTGCCATTTGTACCGCAGTTTTCCATTTGGCTAATTGGCTAACTGGCATACTAACATTTATTTCTGCTAAAAACTCTCTTAGGCCAGAGACAAATATTTCTCTAAATAAGATAATAATACCGGGAATAGTAATGAGTAGGTCATTATTGCCAAAATGTACTAACATAATAATAGCGGTAGCTATTAAGAGCTTATCTGCAATTGTGTCTAATACTTTACCTAAATTTGATTGTGCTTTTAATAATCTGGCTAAATAACCATCTACAAAATCTGTAACTGAAGCAAAAACAAATAAGGTTGCAGCGAGCCAATTAGCTATTACACCATCAAGAAAAAACGATAAAATAAGAATTGGAATAACTAAAATTCTTGTAAATGTTAATATATTTGGTAAATTTTTCATCCTAACTAGAAGTTAGATATTTATTTTAAAAATACAAGAAGCTTTTCTGCTAGTTTAAGGTTTATATTTTTTACCTTAGCTAAATCTTCTTTACTTGCTGATTTAATTTTGGCCACAGAGCCAAAATATTTTAATAAATCTTGCTTTTTCTTAGGCCCAATTCCTGGGATTTGATCAAGCTCTGACTTCAAGGTATTTTTGGTTCTTTTTTTACGGTGTGTAGTGATTGCAAATCTATGTGCTTCATCTCTAATACGTTGCAGATAATATAATGCTTCTTGATCAGTTAGTGCAAAATAATCAGTATGATTATTGCAAAATCTTTCTAAACCTTTATTACGAAACTCACCTTTTGCGATACAAAAAAAGGGGATATTAATTTTAAGATTAGCAAAAATTTCTGCGGCAATTGAAGCTTGTCCTTTACCTCCATCAATTAAAATTAAATCAGGCCAATTTTCTTGCTTATTTTCGTTTAGTAAACGGCTATACCGGCGTTGCAATACTTCTTTTAGCATGGCAAAATCATCAGCTTGATTGGCAAATTTGATGTTAAATTTACGATAATAATTTTTATTAAAGCCATTTAAGTCGCTAACTACCATAGCACCTACTGCATTTGTGCCAGCTATATGACTATTATCAAATATTTCGATTTTGTTAGGCAGTTTGTCTAAGTTAAAAATTTCTTGTAATTTTTGGTGATATTTAAGATTTTTGTTACGATTCTTGGTTTTTTGTGCAATATGATATTTAGCATTATTTTCTACAAAATTTAAAATTTTCTTTTTACGTCCTGCTTTAGGCGTGCTTATTGTGGTTTTGCTTTGATATTGTTTGAAAAAAATAGTGGTTAATTTATCTGCTTCACTTAAGCTAATATTAGTGATAATTTCTTTAACTATATTTTCTTTTTGGTAATATTGTTTGATAAAATTAGTTAAGATTTCTTCTAGAGTTAAACCCTCAATATTAGCAGGGAAAAAATGCTGATTGCCATGATTAAAGCCATTTCTGAAGATAAAATGTTCAATAATCACTGTAGAATCTTGCTGAATAATAGCTAAAATATCACTATCAATTAATTTATGGTCGGCTATATCGTGTTTCGCGGTAATATTGCTGATAGCTTTGATACGATCTCTTAGGGTAGCGGCCCTCTCAAAATCAAGTTTTTGACTGGCTAGTTCCATTTCTGTGCTTAATTTTTCTCTTACTTCATTAGTTTTGCCAGTTAAAAAATTATAAGTTTGTTTAAGTAATTTTTGATAATTTTCTGTGCTAATATAGTCAACACAAGGTGCACTACATCTTTTAATTTGATATTCTAAGCAAGGTTTGGTGCGATTTTTAAAGTCACTATCCGAACAGCTTCTTAGTAAAAAAGATTTTTTAAGTAAGTTTACAGTTCTTTCTACATCATAGCCCCCCACAAAAGGTCCAAAATATTTACCTTTCTTAGTTTTAGGGCCACGATAGCTATAAATGCCGGGATATTGATGTTTGCTATTAAAATATATGTAAGGATAGGTTTTATCATCTCTTAACATAATATTATAGATTGGCTTTAATGTTTTAATTAAATTAAGTTCTAAAATTAGGGCCTCAATTTCTGAATCTGTCTTGACGATTTCAACTATATTAATTTCGCTTACCATTTTTTTTAAGCGATTTGGTAATTTGGCAAATTTGCTATAGCTTGTTACTCTTTTTTTTAGATTCTTTGCTTTACCCACATAGAGAACTTGCTTTTTTTCGTTAAGCATACGATAAACTCCGGGGGTTTCCGGTAGGTTTTTTAAATATTGAGTTAGAATTTCTAGTCCAGCAATTTTGGGCATAGGCTTAATATAATAGTTTTGCTAATTTATTTTTAAGATTCTTGTTGACTAAAGGGAAGAGTTTTCTTATAAATCTGAGGAATTTGCCTAAATATAAAATAATAGAATAAATGACTAACTTACCTGTTGTCAAAGCAACAAAAGAATTAAACGCGGCCCTAATTATGGCTTCGGGTGAATATTTTTTTGGTAGAGGCATTGGTCAATTAGGTCAGATTTCAGGAGAATTATGTTTTAACACCAGTATAACCGGCTATCAAGAGATTTTAACTGATCCTTCTTATACAGGTCAAATTATTACTTTCACTGCTCCGCATATTGGTAATGTTGGAGTTAATCAAGATGATAATGAATCAACGCAAAAATTTGCACAAGGTTTGGTAGTAAGAGATGATATTACACCTGCTTCTAATTTTCGTGCAGAAGAAAACTTAAATGATTGGTTAAGCAAACATAAATTAACTGGTATAGCAGGGGTTGATACTAGAGCAGTAACTACTTTGCTCAGAGATAATGGAGCGGTTAATGCTATTATTGCGTATGTTGCAGAAGGAGAAATATTAGATATTGAGTCATTAATTAATCAGGCAAAAAAGTTGCAATCATTTGCAAATATTGAATTATCTTCTCAAGTTTCAGTTAAAGAACAAGCGCAGCCTAATGAATTAACTTATAAATATTTAGCCCCAGCAAAAGCGGCAGCAGATTTGCATATTGTAGTGCTTGACTATGGTGTGAAGCATAATATTTTAAATTATTTTCTAAGTCATGGCTGCAAAATATCTTTGGTTAATTGCAAAGCTAGTGCGGCTGAGATTTTGGCTTTAAATCCAGATGGTTTGTTTCTCTCAAATGGCCCTGGCGATCCGAGTGCTAATGCTAAATATACGGTAGCAGTAATTAAAGAGATTTTGGCGGTTAAATTGCCAATTTTTGGTATATGTATGGGGCATCAATTGCTTGCTCTTGCTGCGGGTCTTAAAACATATAAAATGCATCAAGGCCATAGAGGAGTTAACCATCCTGTCATTAACTTAGCTACTAAAAAAGTAGAGATAACTGCCCAAAATCATGGTTTTTGTGTTAGTGAAGAAAATTTACCCGCAAATATTGAAATTACGCATCGTTCTTTATTTGATCAAACAGTTGAGGGTTTAAAATTTACAGACAGGCCAGCATTTTCAGTGCAATATCACCCTGAAAGTTCTAGTGGCCCACATGATAGTAAATATTTATTTGCAGAATTTATCGCATTAATAAAATCATCTAATAAAAAGGTAGCTTGTGGCTAAAAGAACGGATATTAAATCAATTTTAGTAATTGGAGCGGGGCCAATTGTGATAGGTCAAGCATGTGAGTTTGATTATTCTGGCACGCAAGCTTGCAAAGCATTAAAAGAAGAAGGCTATAGGGTTATTTTAATTAATTCTAATCCGGCTACTATTATGACTGATCCGGCTACGGCTGATAGTACTTATGTAGAGCCTATAACTACTGAGTTTTTAGAAAGAATTATTATTAAAGAAAAGCCAGATGCAATATTGCCGACAGTGGGCGGTCAGACAGGTTTAAATTGTGCGTTAAATGCTCATAAAGAAGGTATATTAGCTAAATATGGAGTTAAGTTAATAGGGGCTGATATTGAAGCTATTAATAAAGCTGAAGATCGCAACTTATTTAATCAGGCCATGGCTCGCATTGGTCTAAAAACACCAAAAAATGCCATTGTTGGTACAATAGAGGAGGCCATGCAGGTCAAAGAATCTATTGGTTTGCCAGCTATAATTAGACCGTCATTTACTATGGGTGGCAGCGGTGGAGGTGTGGCTAATAATGATGACGAATATATAGAGATTGTTAAATCTGGTTTAGCTGCTTCACCAATTTCTAGAATTCAAATTGATCAATCAGTTATTGGTTGGAAGGAATATGAGATGGAGGTTGTAAGAGATAAAAATGATAATGCTATTATTATTTGTTCGATTGAAAATATTGATCCAATGGGGGTGCATACTGGTGATAGTATCACTGTGGCTCCTGCTTTGACTTTGACTGATAAAGAATATCAAAAAATGCGTGATGCTTCTATTGCAGTTTTACGAGAAATTGGTGTAGAAACTGGAGGTTCTAATGTACAATTTGCAGTAAACCCGGCAGATGGTGAGTTGTTAGTAATAGAAATGAATCCGCGTGTATCCAGATCTTCGGCTTTAGCTTCAAAAGCTACGGGTTTTCCTATTGCAAAAGTCGCGGCTAAATTAGCAGTGGGTTATAGTTTAGATGAAGTGTTTAACGATGTTACTAAAGTAACACCAGCAAGTTTTGAGCCTTCTATTGATTATGTGGTTACAAAAATCCCTCGTTTTACTTTTGAGAAATTTACCTATGCTAAGCCAGAATTATCTTCTGCAATGAAGTCGGTAGGTGAGGCGATGGCAATTGGCCGTACTTTTGGCCAAAGTTTACAAAAGGCTTTAATATCTATGGAAACTGGTTTAACTGGTTTAAATGAAATAGAGATAGTTGGTTTAGCAGAAGCTAAGACCGAGCAGGAGCAACAAGCAATTATTAAAAAAGCTTTAGCGCCTTTAGCTCCTAATAGAATTTTATTAATAGCACAAGCTTTGCGTATGGGAATTAGCAAAGCAGAAATTTGTGCCATTACTGGTTATGATATTTGGTATGTAAATCAATTAGCTAATTTAGTTAATTTAGAGACAGAAATCAAAACTGCCAATTTAAATGATAAAGCAGCTTTGTTAAAATATAAGAAACATGGTTTTTCTGATCAGAGAATTGCTGAATTATCGGGTATAGCAGAGTCAGAGATTAGAGCATATAGACATGAGCATAGAGTAGTGCCTGTTTACAAAAAAGTAGATACATGTGCTGCAGAATTTAAATCATATGCAAATTATATTTATTCGGCCTATGAGGGAGATATTTATACGCCAAATTATTGTGAGGCTAATATTAGCGATAAGCGTAAAATTATGATATTAGGGGGTGGTCCTAACCGCATAGGTCAGGGCATTGAATTTGATTATGCTTGTTGTCATGCGGCTTTTGCTCTTAGAGAGGCTGGCTTTGAGACTATCATGGTTAATTGTAATCCTGAGACGGTTTCAACGGATTATGATACTTCAGACAGGTTATATTTTGAGCCTTTAACAGCAGAAGATGTGATAGAGATAGCTCTGAAAGAAATGCAACAAGGTGAGTTAATAGGGGTAATTTTACAATATGGTGGACAGACTCCTTTGAAATTAGCTCAAGAATTAGAGGCTGCTAATATTCCTATTATTGGCACTGCTCCAGATAAGATAGATTTAGCTGAAGATCGTGATAGATTTAAAAAATTATTAGACCAATTAAATTTACAACAGCCTAATAGTACCATTTGTTATAAGATAGATGAGATTGAGGGTGCGGTTAAAGAGATTGGTTTTCCGGTAGTAATCAGGCCATCTTATGTTTTAGGTGGTAGAGCTATGGAAATTGTATATAATGAGAAAGGTTTAAGTAAATATTTGCGTGATAATAAAGCTGCTCTTAAAGATGGGGCTATTTTAATTGATGAGTTTTTAGCTAATGCAACAGAATTTGATGTAGATGCTATCTCAGATGGTGATGAGGTTCATGTAGCTGGCCTGATGGAGCATATTGAGCATGCGGGTATTCATTCAGGTGATTCTGCTTGTTCTTTGCCACCTTATTCGGTAACTAGTGATGTTACTGATTTAATAAAAGATGCAACTATAAAATTGGCTAAAGCCCTAGAAGTTAAAGGTTTAATGAATGTGCAATATGCAGTAAAAGATGGTGCATTATATATTATAGAAGTAAATCCTAGAGCTTCGCGTACTGTGCCTTTTGTAGCTAAAGCCACAGGTATTTCCATTGCTAAAATAGCTGCATTAGTTATGTCTGGGCGTAAATTAGCTGAATTTGACTTAGATGCTATTAAATTAAATAATTGTTTTGCAGTAAAAGAGGCAATTTTTCCTTTTGAGCGTTTTGATAATGTTGACACTATATTAGGACCAGAGATGAAATCTACAGGAGAGGTGATGGGTATTGATAAAAATTTTGATTTAGCTTTTGCTAAGGCTCAAATTGCTGTATATGGCAATATACCTAAGAGCGGTAAAGTATTTATTTCGGTTAAAGATGATGATAAATTGGCTATTTTACCTTTAGCAGAGAAATTGCAAAAAATAGGTTTTAAGATTATAGCAACTAAAGGTACGGCTCAATATTTGTCAGAGCATAATATTAGTTCTATTGAGTCAGTAAATAAGGTAAAAGAGGGTAGCCCTCATATTGTTGATATGATTGCGAATAAAGAAATTTCTCTAGTTATAAACACTACCTCTGGTGAGCAAGATATTGCAGATAGCTACTCTATTAGAAGAACTACTTTATTAAATAAGGTGGTTTATTTTACTACAGTTCGCGGTGCAGAAGCGGTAATTAGGGCAATGCAACATATTCATAAAGGCGAAGAGCTAGAGGTGAAATCTTTGCAAAATTATCAGGCAGAAAGGGCTTAGTTTTATATTATACCAAATCCCATCTATAAACCTATTTTTATCCTTCAATTTTAACTCCATAAATTCCAAGCTAAAATTTTAAATTAGCTAAGGCTAGTCCTGCAATTTTAGCTTAAAATTTCTGAAACTAATATTAGTGACTAAAAACAGTTTTAAAGATGGGAATTGGTATTATACTGAATTTTATCTCTAAACCTTGCTATTATCTAAAATGATAAACCAGTGCTTATTTTAGCATAAATAACCTCATTTTCATTAATTATGGTTGGATATTTTAGTGCTTTACTGTAAGTAAGGCTGGCTGAAATTAATTTATGCGTAAAATTTAATTGTAATCCTGCACCGCTTACTTGATAATCTTTGGTAGCAATATTAGCTTTGGTTAAACCATAGTCAAAAAATATGGCGCTATAGAGAGAGCTGTTATTTAATTTAAGATAAGGAGCTAAATTTTTATTATAGTTCAGATTATTTTGTATAAAAAAACCAGAATCTCCTTGAATATATTCTTCTTTGAAGCCTCGGACACTATATTGGCCACCAGCATAAAAAGCTTCAGAAGAAAATAATATATCTGATGATTTTTGAGCATCTAAAGTTAAATTATATTTTAGGGGTAATTTCTTAAAGTCTGTTTGGTAAAGTAAGTAGAAATTATAAGCTTCATCTTGTGCTTCTTCGCTATATTCAGAATTTTTATCATTTAAAGCAGCAAAATTATTAAGTCCAAATTTATAGCTGGGCTTGATAATCAAAGTGCCATATTTGCTGTAGATTATATTATTTAAACCTAAATTAGCGATGGATAATTTTCTACTTCCTACCTCATTTTGGATTTTAATATCAAAAATTTTATTGTAAGATTTAATGTTTTTTAAGGTTAGGCTGGTTTCTAGGCTGAGTTTGATTTGTTTATTACGAAATAAGCTCCGTTCTAAACTAAATTTATTAATAGTCGTATTACCTAAGGAATAGTAAGTAGCCTGGGTAAGGTTGGTGCCTAAAATATAATCTGAGCGGGAGAGGGCATAATTGAAAAGATATTTTTTGACAGGTATTGCATAGTTAAGTGAGCCAGATTTGCTTTGTCTTTTATGAGATTTTCTTTTATATAAAGAGCTAAAGCTTAAATTTATACTGTCATTTAAATTTAGTAAATTAGCAAGGCTAGCTTGTAGATTATATTTATTTTTTCCAGTTTGACTAGTACCTGAATTATCTAAAGAAGCTTTGATATAATGGGGTTTGTTGATATGGTTTTCAATATTTATATTGCTAGTTCCAGTTTGTTCTCCTGCTGTTATAGTAAAGTTGCTTTTGCTATTATTAATATTATGAAAATTATCTATAGTTTGTTCTAAATCGCGTAAATTTAAGATACGGTTTTTTTTAGTAGCAACTGAACTGAATAATTTTAATTGCTGATTAACTTTGTTATTTTCAATTAAGTTAATCTGAGCAATTTTGCCTTCAATAATATTAATTATTAATATTTCTTGGGCTAATTTAGTTTGGGGCATAGGTAGATTAGCTCTACTAGTAATATAGCCATGTTTAAAATATAAGGCATTTAAATGGTTAATAATTTGTTGTATGTCACTAAGTTTGGTGCAGCTAGAAATAAACTTTTGGGCAATTTTAGTTAATTTTTTTGCTTTAAAAATAGTAGCGCCATTAATTTCCACTATTTTAAGTGGTAAGCAGCCCGATTCTTCTATATTAGTTGTTTCTGCTTTAAATTCTAACTTTTGTGGTTCTGTAGTTAAATTTTTATTTTGTTGTTCTAAAAATAACTGTTTTAGCTCTTGCTGCATTTCTTTTATTTCTAGATCTTCATTAGCTTTGGCACTGGTTGTAACAAATATAATAAAAAAAATAATAATGGATTTAAGGTTAGATTTGTGGTTTATCATTAGTTAAAATAAAAAAAACAATTTAAAGTTGTATAGTAAAAATATTTATTAATAATATTCGTTCTTTTTTGAAAAGTATAATATTCTTTGCTAAATTAAACGCTTATAAATATATATTACATTTTGGTTTGACTGTTAAACCTTAATATCTGATAATATAACCCCAATTAGGTTTTTTTACAATGATATTTTTTTTTAAGCATTTAGTTTGCCGATTACTTGTTTTGATTATATTTCTTAATTCTGGTCCTTTGGCTATGGCTAGTGACATAGTAGTAGATTCTAGTGCTCCTAGTTCTAATCAAGCTATTATTGACCATGCTCATAATGGTACTACTATTGTTAATATATCTGGTGACTTAACAGAGCAGGGCTTATCACATAATAAATTTTCACGTTTTGATGTAGATGAGAATGGGGTTGTGCTTAACAATTCTACTGAATTTGGAGTATCTTACTTAACTGGTTCTACTTTATATAATAATCCATTGCTTAATTCTGGCGCTGCTAAAGTTATTTTAACTGAGGTAACGGGGGGAGATATATCTAAGTTATATGGAGATACAGAAATTTTTGGTGCTAAGGCAGATTATATTTTTGCTAATCCTCAGGGTATAGTTTGTGATGGTTGTGGTTTTATTAATACTGATCGTTTGACAATGATTACTGGTTCATCTGTGTATAATGGTGATGAGCTTGAGCATTTTTCTATGGGTTCTGGCACTATTAAAATAGGGGCTGGGGGCCTAAATGGTTCTATGGTAAGTGCAGCAGAATTAGTGACAAAATTTGCTGATATAGAGGGTGTTGTTATAGCGCAAGATTCTCTAGCTATTAAAACGGGTGATGCTGTTTATGATTATGATAGTGGCACTATATCTAGTACAGAAAATACCGAGGATGATTTGACGATTAATTATGCTGTGGATGCGGCAAATTTCGGTGCAATGTATGCTGGAAAAATAGATATAATTGCCAGTAAAGATGGATTTGGGGTTAAGAGTGAAGCTGGCATGTATAGTACAGTTGCTGGTTTAACTATTACAGCTTCAGGCGATATAGCTCTAAAAGATGCATTTTCTGCTAGTGATCTTAACATAGCATCTGCTGGCAATATTGTTACTGAGGGTGATTTATATGCTGCTAATGATGC
>CAXPEK010000120.1:0-2874 GCA_964216065.1 Candidatus Actinomarina sp. | reverse complement strand
CAAAGATAGTTCAGATTATATTTATTCACTTTATGAGACTAAACAAACTTTACGCTCAATTCCAAATAAAGGAATAGGTTATGGTGTTTTAAAATATGCAAATCAATTATTTAAAAACGCTCCTGACTCTATGATAGCATTTAATTATTTGGGAAGTTTTGATAATTTGGAAAATAAACATTTTAAGTTAACAGAAAATTTTATAGCTAATCACTGTACCAAAGAACTTAATTTTAACCGCAAATTAACTATAAATATTTTAGAACAACAAGGGAAAATGATATTTGATTTAACTTATAATAAAAATATCTTTACTGACGAAGAAATTAAAAATTTCACTAGAATATATATTAAGGCATTAAACAAATTATGTAACAAAGCTATGATTTGTGAACAAAAATATAGTGATTCCTACAAAATACTAAACATTGAGAATATAACTGATAACAAAACTATTGAAGATTATATAATTTTTAACCAAGATCAGCAAAATGAATTATTTGCATTTCCTGGTATTACCGGAGTATCAAGTTATTATCATGAATTAGCACAAGAATTAAAAGATTTTAAAATATATAGCTTTAATAATTATAATATTTTTTCCTCCAGAAGGAATAAATTTACAGAATTTAATGAGCTAGTAGAATATAATGTGAAATTAATTAAAGAAAATTCAGCGTCAAAAAATCTGCAAATTATAGGTCATTCATTTGGTGCAATAGTTGCATATGCAGCTGCTGTGAAACTAGAAGAATTTGGATATAAAGTAAGATTATATTTATTGGATCAGATTCCAAAATTAGATAATTTTAACTTAAAAACTGGCATCAAATATTCTCAGATTTTAAGCTTAATAAATAATATTTCTGCTATATATAAAATAAATAACCTTGATATACAACTTCCTTTCTTAACTAAAAATATTAATTTAAAAACTAATGAAGCAATGTATAATATGATACACCAAATATTTATTTGGAATAAATATAATATAAATCTAACCGAGATCACAAATTTATGTGAGAACTTAATGAGTAATTTAAAATTAAACTACGAGCTAAAAGATATGGTTAGTAATCTTACAGTAATTTTTGCAGAGAAGTCACCATATTTCAAAAAAAAGAAAGATTATATTAAGTCTTGGCAAAAATTTTCAGCCAATAATATTACAGAGTTAACAGCTTCTGGAAATCACTACAACATGTTAAAGAAGCCTAATATAAATAATTTAGCTATAAGGTTAAAAGCTCAATTTAATAAGAAAACTTAACTATTATGGCTAAAAATTCAGAGTTAATTTATAAATTTTCATATAGCTCTATAATTTTGCCTGATAGTTTTCCATTATCTGTGGCACAAAAAATAAAATTGTCCAAATTTACCTTTCTTCAAGATCAAGAAAAATACTTAAAAAGACATTATAGCCTTAATAATATTTTGGCTAAATTACTAGAACATTATGAGGTTTGTTATGATCCTAATGGCAGATTATATCTTCGTAACTACGATTTAAATATTTCTATTACTCACTCAAATGATTATTTTATAATAGGTATTTCAGAACAACATAAACTTGGCCTCGATATAGAAGAGCTTGCTTACCTTCCTAATCTTTCGGCTCAGGCTCAGATTTTTTTGACTAAAGAAGAATTACATTATTTTTCACGATCTAAACAAAATATTTTAGTTTTTTATAAATTTTGGACTGCAAAAGAAGCTATCTTAAAAGCATTAGGAACGGGTTTTCTGTTGGAAGCCAAAAACCTAAATATTTGTTTAGAGCACATGCAAGCTAATTTTAACGATCATAAAGATAATATAGCTCAAATTTTTTTTAGATTTGAGCAGTTTGAAAATTATTTAACCTGCATTGCCCATATATAATCTTATACCAATTCCCATTTATAAAACTATTTTTAGTCAATAATATTAGCTTCAGAAATTTTAAGCTAAAATTGCAGGACTAGCCTTAGCTAATTTAAAATTTTAGCTTGGAATTTATGGGGTTAAAATTGCAGAATAAAAGTAGCTTTATAGAGGGGATTTGGTATTATCTCTGCGCACATGGTGTACATGCGAAAAATGTCTGTTCTAGTCTTGTGCGCCATGATACTGGAGCTGATTCTGGTAATGGTGCAGGAGCTGGAACAGATGTATAAGAATGATTTGATGCTGCTAAAACTTCATCTGCTGGTGCTGCTACTTTTGGTTCTAATTGCTTTTTTAAAGCTGCTAACAATATAGACCTATTATCTTCATTTTGTAAAAAATCTTTTAAACTATTTAGTTGATATTTTTTACCTAAATCAGAAAAAACATAACTTAAAGATACCCGACCTTGTTGATCTGGCAACTCAAATATAGATAACGTGATCTTTCCATCTTTCATAATTAACGTTTTACCTCGTCCTTTTTCTTCTAGTGTTAATTCGCAAACCAATTGCTTTAAATAGATTTCCACAATGGTTTCATCGCATAAAAACTCTACTATTTTACCATAATGGTTTTGATTTTTACTATCTTTTTTAACATCACTAAGAAATTTCTTTAAAGTGCATTCTATTAAGTATATATATCCGCCATTTTTCTGAGATAGATTTTTTTCAGCCTCAGCAACTTTTTGCCAAGCATATATTCCGCTAGAGCTAAGTGTCACTAACAACTGAGTGTTTGATTCTATAATGTTTTCGATATCTTGGTATTTAGAATGTTGTATTGCGCTAAATAAATCACCCAAATTAGGTTCTTTTCTATTTGTCATATAAGCTTCCTTTAAAATTTACTTGATTATAACATATTTTAGGACTTAGTGCAATTTTTTAGCCAAAAGAGAGTAAAGGCAAGATAAAGGGTAACCCGGCTTATGAAAATTTT